>NZ_JAWDJI010000239.1:0-20969 GCF_032465655.1 Paenibacillus sp. 3LSP
GGGTATGTTTGGGAGGGTCCTTTCCATGATTATCCCTTTTGTTCAGATGCTGAAAAGTTATATGTTGTGTGTGTTGTCTGTAGCCACTTTTCCTTAGTTCTGTAATTTGAGTCAATGTGCCAGATGGCTTCCTCGCGCTTTTGTATCTGAGCAAAAGGGATACCAACCTACTCTCTTTCAAACAATTGGGATACATGATCTTCTCTTGTTATTGTACTCTGAATGAAAGGGATAGCTGGTGTAGTGTTCCTCAAGCTCAGCAATCTGAGTAAAAGGGAAAGTAGGTGTAGTAATCCTCAAGCTTAGTAATCTGAGTTAAAGGGATATTGGTGTAATGAACCTGAACCAATGGGATCATCGTGCAAAGAGATCACCGCGCAAAGGGACGTTCATACAAAGCATCCGCATCTGATCAGCTGGATTAACGAGTATCCAGTAGATGAACTGATGAATCGGGATAATGGTGTAATAGAGCCGGTAGTGAGAGCTCGTGTCCATGAACTGATCGAAAGGGATAATGGTGAAAATGAACTGATCAAGGGAGATTCTTAGTCAAAGCCCAGCTTGGCAGTCAAGTCAGGACCAAGCCGGGCCGGCCACCCAAGTCGAGGCGGCTTTTGCAGCTGCCTAGTCCTCGCCGGCGAGGTGGTATAGTGCGGCTTCATCGTGGATCAAAAGTTGCCGACGCGTTACGGTTAGCACGCCCTCGTCGTTAAGCTGGCGCAGTTTGCGGCTGAGCGTCTCCGGTGTGGCGCCGATGAGGGAGGCGAGGTCTTTTTTGGAGATGGGTAAGGTGAACTCTCGGGAGTTTGGAGCTGCTTTGCGACGAAAATATAATAACATCTTGGCAAGACGCCGATCGGCTTCAAGTAGGGTCAGAACGGCTGCCCAGGCGTCGGCTTCCTCCAGTTGGGTGCTAAGCGCGGTCATAAAGCGGGCCGCTGTATCGGGATCACGCCGCAGAATATCTAGAAAATCACTGCGGTGAATCCGGCAGATGCCGGTCGTGTCCGCCGCGATGGCGCTAGCGTAATGGGGTTTTTCCTGTAACAGAGAAAATTGGCCGAAGAAGTCCCCGGGAAACAGAAGCCGAATGAGATGTTCCTTGCCGTTATCCTCCAGCTTCGTTAGCTTAATGATTCCACGGTTCACCACAAACAGCGAATCCGAACGATCTCCTTCACGGAAAATGATCTCCCCTTTATGGTATTGTGAGGTACGCATGACGGAATGGAGCAACTCAACCTCCGTTTGGCGCAGCTGCGCAAAGACCGGAACGCGCGCGAGGCAGGAGGGGGCTGAGGCTGTATCTTGAATGTGGCAAGCACAGGATTTCATCTGGGATCTCTCCTTTCTTGGAAAAACGTATTCGTATTCATCTACCTCTAACTTAATCGTTGGCGAGCGACGGACTAGTGATTATTATCACAATATATCTGTCGAATTCTTGATGAAGATCAAGGTTTTTCGGATGTGGATATGGGAAATTAAACCTATCAACGGATCGAGTTCAGTTCCATGGATAGGAGAGGAAGACAGATGAAAGAATTTACATTTGATGAATTGCGACAAATCGACCGTACCCAGCTTGGGGATCAGGTGCCGCTGGAGTTGTTCCGGGCGATTCGCCTGATTGGGATGCGCCAGGGGTTGCCTCTCGAGGGGAAAGGCACCACCGCCTCCATCGGTCGCAAGATTGGCGAAAGCTTACCCGTCACCACGTTGGACGAGCTGCTCCATTTATTCGCCGAGCTGCGGATCGGATTGCCGCAGATCGTGGAGCAAAGTGAGCGATGGATGCGGATTGCGATAGAGGATTGTTTTTGCAAGGGATTGCCGGTGATGGAGGAGAAGAAGGTGTGCGATCTGGAAGGTGCCATTTTGGAAGGGGCACTCGGTAAGCTGCTAGGCCGCAAAGTGAGCGTACGGGAAACGAAATGTAATGTATGCGGCGACGAACACTGTGAGTATGATGTGCGAATCTATGAGTAGAGCACACAAGTCTGTGTTATGATCTCGCCAGTAAAACTACGCCGAGTAAGATGACGAATACACCCAGCAGCTTGGTCCAAGTGATCGCTTCGTGGAACAGGAAATAGGCCGGAAGAAGCGCCAGGACGTACGCCAGCGCTTGAAGCGGATAAGCAACGCTCAGCGGGAGGCGGGACAGCACCGCGAACCATAGCAACGTAGCTACCCCATACAAAGCGATGCCGCCGATCACTGCAGGTGAGGTCGCCAGCTTGTTCCAGTGAAGCCCGCCGGTACGGGCCAGGCCGATTTTAAACAGAACTTGTCCTGTCACGAGAAGCAGAATATTACCGAATAGCATGAGGTAACTAATGGTTTTGTCCATTTTCACGGACCGCCTCCCGTTCTTTTAGAATGACGATTTCTTGGGTTAAGCGGAGCACCTGGGCGGTTAGGCGTGTAATGACGATCGTTAGGTGAAGAATGAATGCAAAACAGAAGAGCAAGCCAAACAGAAACAACACGGCAGGTGCATATTTAACTCCTAGATGATCCGCGATCCATTCGATAAGCCCAATATTTGTGGAGCAGATCAGCAGGATGACACTAAACAAAATCCAGAGCAGGGAATATTGCTCCCTCAGTTTTTGACGACGGACCAATTCCAGGACAAACAAGAGGAACAACGCGGCAACCAACACAGATAGAATGTAAATCGACATTTATTCTATCACCGCCGTCTGGTGAAGCGGGCGCCGCAACGCGCTCATGAGCACGGATAATGTCACTTTCACCATGTAGTAAATCGAACGCCAAGGGGTAATCGATGATTTACCAGCGGTGCGGGCTCGCATTTGCACGGGGATCTCTGTGATTCTGCAGCCGTGGCGTTTCAGATACACAATCGATTCCACCTCGGGATAATCGGTTGGATAGTACCGGGCGTACAGCTCAATGACCTTACGGCTGGCAGCGCGAAAGCCGCTGGTCGTGTCGGTGAAGCGTTCGCCGGTAACCCAGGAGACCAGCTTGGAGAAGAAGACGATCCCCGCTCGTCTCGCTGTGGACGAACGGAAGGAAGCGGTCCCTAGGAACCGGGAGCCGATGACAAGATCCTGCTCGCCGATTCCGGCGAGCAGCTTATGTAATTCTTCGGCTGGATGCTGGCCGTCGGCGTCCATTTGGATGGCGATGTCATAGCCCTTTTGCTTCGCGTAGAGATAACCAGTCTGCATTCCTCCACCGATCCCCACATTGTAAGGCAGCGTCAGCACCTTGGCTCCGGCTTCCCGTGCACAGCTCTCCGTTCGGTCGGAAGAACCGTCGTTAATGACGAGGATATCGGCCTCCGGCGTGTGCTTACGGATATCGCGAATGACCGAGCCGATACTGGCTTCCTCGTTATAAGCCGGTATGATGATCAGTATACGAGGCGGTTTTGGTATCATGAGGCACAGGCCCCCTTTCGTTCGGATCGAAGATGGGAACGGCGCAGAACTCGGGAGATCATGTCGCCAATCAGATAAGACCCGAACAGGATCAACAGCGTCATATTGGGATAACCGTAGCGGTTAAACGCCACGAACGGAATATAAATCAAGGTGAAATAAGCCAGCGCCAACAAAAGCGGGAGTAAGCGATCCAGCTTGAGACGGTTTTTCGTTACGGCCCATAAAATGCCGGCCATATTAACGTACATCATCACAACTTGGATATGGTCCATGACCGGTCGGCTGATCGGCCAAAACGGGCGCGAATAAAACGGATGGAAATACAGCTCCACCCATCTTCCTAACGTATACCAATACAAATACTTCATCGGCTCATGCGTGAATCCGTATCGGAGGATATCCAGCCCTTTGCGAATTGCCGTGGAATCAGCGCCTTGGAATATCGTTTCCGGATCATATTGAGGGTAAGTCTCAAAGAAACCAGCCGGCGGCAGTTGCCAACGGATACGTGTGCCGAGCAAGAACGGACTTCCGCCGGAATTGGTGAACAGGATAAATTCATGGAATGTGACCCAGTTGCGGATCCACCATGGGGTTAACAACAGAACATAAGTCCCTCCGATGAAAAGCGTATATTTCATCATCGTCCGCCAAGGCAGCTTCATGCGCAGCCAAATGATCAGCAAAACGGCGGGGTACAAGGAAGCATGCGGCTTGAAGTAAGCCGCCGCAGCCGTCAGGACGCCGATAAGGACGTATAAAGCAGGTCCGCCTCTGTCCATGGCGAGGATGGTGCAACAGACGAGAAGCAGCAGCAACGTGCGAAAAGTTGTTTCTGAGAGAATAACCCCGGAGGAAAAGTAGTCGGGCGGGTAGAAGGCAGACACGGTGCAGGCGATCAGCGCCGCCCGGGTGTTAAAGGTGCGATAACCGATCCAAAAGATCAGATAAATACAAAACGCTTGCAGAAGGCACTGGAATAGACGGAATGCCACGACACCGCCTTGTTCTTGACCGAAAACCGCCATAAACCCGGACAGCATCAGCGGCAGCCCGGGCATGATGAAGGCAGAAGGCGCCTCCTTGGTATTATAAGCAAGTACGCCTTCATTCAGGAGAAGGCGGGCGGATTGAATATACTTCACGTCATCATTGTTCGGGTGAACCGGGTCGCCTAAGAGGAAGTAGTCGTTATAGATCAGGACGATAAGACTCGATACAATGCCCACAAATGCGATCAGACCGAACAGATACCACTTGACCGGCCGACGGACTTCCGATAATGAAAACACAGCGATTCAACCCCACTTTTTATAATTTACCTCTAAAAATAGAAAATATCACCTTCTATATTATAATATATCCAAATTCTTCCTGTGACAAGCTTAATCTGTCTGAATTCCGAAACTGGCCAGCCGCTCGTTGAAGGTTTCTCCCGAATCTACATGGCCCCGGTTGATGGACTCCCATAAGTAAAGCGAGGCGATGGAGCCATAAGATGGCCATTGCGCAGCGGCTTGCTGTAAATATTTGCGGTCCGGGCGCTCCTCCATGTCATACACCCATTTTGCCGCACGCTGCAGACCGGCATCCCCATAGGAAACGACATGCTCGCGGCCCAGGGCGAAGATGAGGAACATTTCGGCTGACCAACGGCCGATGCCCTTTACGGAAACCAGGAGCTTGATGACTTCTTCATCATCAAGTTCCTGCAGCCGGTCTAGGTCGAGCTGACCGGATTGGACTTTGTCGCTTAAGTCTTTGAGGTAAGCGACTTTGGAGGCGGACAGCCCAGCGGCGCGCAGGTCAGCGTCGCTTTGGGCCAAGAGGGCGGCCGGGGACAGTTCCCCGGCCAACTCGATGACACGGCCGCGAATGGTGGAGGCGGCCTTCACCGAGATTTGCTGGCTGATGATCGAGCGAGCCAGCTCGGTAAACCAAGGGCCTTGCGGTTTCGTCGCAAGGCTTCCTATCAAGGCGATCAGCCGGCCCATCCGGGGATCGGCGCTGGCCAGCGCCTTGACCCGGGGGTCATCCGGGTGGAGCTCAAAGACCGGTTTCCCATGGTTCATAGGGACAACCTCCTTCAGTTGGGATGCTCCTCCAGCAGGGTGACATACTGCTGGAGGAGCTCGTCGGCGCGGAGCTGCAGGGCGTCACGTTGCTCCTGCAGCTCCGCGAGCCGCGCGGCGTCGCAGGCCACCTCCGGTGCCTGCATCGCCGCGTCCAGCGCCGCCAGCTCCGCTTCGGCGGCGGCGTAGTCGGCCTCCAGCTTGCGCAAGGAGGCCGGGTTGGCCCGGGGCTTGCGCGCCGCTTCGGCGGCCGCATCGCCCCTAGCGCGGGCGGCGCTGGGCGCGTCGCCCGGGGTGATCGCGCCAGCGCCGGTGCCCCCGGCGCCAGCGCTCCCCGCGCGGCCGGCGCTGCTGTGCGCAGCGCCCGCGGCCTCGGCGGCGGCGGTCTTCCGGGCAAGCTCTGCCCGGTAGTCCTCGTATCCGCCGAGGGTGACGCCCATGCGCCCGCCGGCCAGCGCCCACACCTGCCCCGCTACTTTATTGATGAAGTAGCGGTCATGGGAGACCGCGAGCAGCGTGCCCGGGTACTCCTCGAGCGCCTCCTCCAGCGCTTCGCGCGAATCGATGTCGAGGTGGTTGGTCGGCTCGTCAAGCACGAGCAGGTTCGGCTTCCGGTGCATCAGCACCGCGAGCCGAAGCCGCGTCCATTCGCCGCCCGACAGACTGCTCACCTTCTTGAACACGTCGGCGCCGTAGAAGAGGAAGCGGGCCAGCTGCCCGCGGGCTTCTCCCGCTTCGAGCCCCAGCTCTTCGCGGAAAAATTCCAGCACCGTCTCGTGATGGTCCACAGGGGCGGCTTGCTGGGCCAAGTACCCTGCTTCAATCCGCGAGCCGAGCCGGACCTCCCCCTCCTGGGGCGGTTCATGCCCCAGGATGTTCTTGAGCAGGGTGCTCTTGCCGGCACCGTTATCGCCGATGAGAACGGCCGCCTCGCCATAGCGCAGCGTATGGGTGATGCCGCGGTACAAGACGCGTCCGCCGCGGGCGTCGCCGACCTCGTTCAACACGATCGCATCCTTACCTGAGCGGTCTTTATGATCTAACTCCAGGCCGATGCGTTTACGTTCCAGTATGGGTCGTTTGAGCTTGACCATACGGTCCAACGCTTTTTGCATCGAAGCAGCACGCCGATGAAACCCGGGATTCGGCGGGTTGGAGCGGTTGCCCCATTCGATCAGCTGCTTGATCGTTTCCTGCATTTTCTTGATCTTCTTCTGCTGTTCCTCGTAATCGGCGAACTGCTGCAGCAGTCGGCGTTCCTTTTCTTCCTTGTAATAGCTGTAGTTCCCGTGGTACGTGAACGCCTCCCCGTCCTCCAGCTCGATGATCTTGCTTACAACCGCATCAAGGAAATAACGGTCATGGGAGATGATGACGCACGTTCCCGGAAAGGCGCGGACATACCCCTCCAGCCATTCCGTCGCCGCCATGTCCAAATGGTTGGTGGGCTCGTCGAGCAGCAGCAAATCCGGCTCCCGCAATAAAATCACTGCTAACCCGACCTTTGTCTTCTCGCCGCCAGACAGCGACGCAAACGGCCGCGCGAATTGCTCCTCCGGGATACCGAGACCGCCGGTAACTCGGGCGATGGACGCCTCCACTTCGTAGCCGCCGCCTCGCTCGAACGCTTCCTGCAGCCGGCCGTATTGCCGAAGCAGCGAATCCAACGCGTCCGAATCCGCTTCTGACATTTCCGCTTCCAACTGTCGCATCTGTGTTTCCAGGCTCCGTACATCGGCGAAGGCGCGCAGCAGGACATCATATACCGTCTCTTCTCGGGTATAATCCGGAATTTGTGCTAAACTGCCGATTCGGGCGTTTTTCGGAACCGACAGCAATCCTTGATCCGGGCGTTCGATGCCGGCCAACAGCTTCATGAGGGTGGTCTTGCCCGCGCCGTTGCGACCGATCAGCCCAACGGTCTCGCCCGACTTGATTTCAAAGGTAACATCGCTGAGCACCAGCTCAGCGCCGTAATACTTCTGGATATTTTGACCTTGGATCATCATGGTTTCGTTCTCCTTTATTCCCATGCCGATCCTCCAAAAAAAGAAGGCAGCAGGAAATCCTGCTGCCTTCAAAGCTCACGCGTAAGTGAGGTTAGGGTAGGAGCGGCATTTCGCAATTTGGTTTGGATATCGAGTTTCCAAAAATGGACAGACTTCTCCCGTTGTTGGCTGTTGCATGAATAATGCCAAACATTGCCACCGGCAGTTGGCCTACTCGATTCCACGCAAATTTGCGATCCACTCTACCCACCTCCTTCACCAAAATAGTTACCCACATTATATTCGTTCATTTATGGGAAATCAAGGTGATATTAGTTGGACATACTAAGGGCACCGCAGGCTAAAAAAGTAGGATGAAAAAACATTTGACGATCTATGGCGAAGTGCGTAATATTCAATTAAACCTAGTGAATTATAGGGAATTAAAAAGATAGACGGGGGATGAATTCAATGAAGAAATGGAGTTTACTGCTGTTAACACTGGTGCTGACGGTGCTGGTTGCAGCTTGCGGTAATAACAATACAAACAATCAAGCGGCAGACAACGCCGGTGCGAACCAAGGCAGCGCAGGAAATGCAGCCAACGAGCAGCCAGCGGGGCAAAATTTGCCGGAAGCTGTCAAAGCCAGCGGCAAGCTGCGGATCGGCACGGAAGGAACTTATGCACCGTTCACGTTCCATGATAAGGATGGCAAGCTGACGGGCTTTGACGTCGAAATCGCAGAAGAAGTTGCAAAACGTCTGGGCGTGGAAGCTGAGTTTATTGAGACGCCGTGGGACGGCCTTTTAGCCGGACTGGATGCGAAACGGTTTGATGCGGTATTTAACGAAGTAACGATTCGCGATGACCGCAAGGAAAAGTACGACTTTTCTGATCCTTACATCGTTTCCCGTGCTGTGCTGATCGTACATGAAGATAACGAGGACATCAAAACCTTCGCCGATCTGAAAGGGAAGAAGGCGGGTCAATCGCTGACAAGTAACCTGACGGATATCGCCAGAGAGAACGGCGCGGAGATCGTTGCAACGGAAGGATTTAACCAAGCCATCGATCTGCTGCTTTCTAAACGGATCGACGCGACGGTTAATGACGGTCTATCCTTCTTGGATCTCAAGAAGCAAAGACCCGACGTGAAGTTGAAAGTGGTTGACGAAATGCCGGAAGCGGCAGAGAGTGCGGCCTTGTTCAACAAAGGCAACGAGGAGCTGGTGCAGGCAGTGAATGAGGCACTGGCTGCGATGAAAGCGGACGGAACCTACTTGAAAATCTCGGAGAAATACTTCGGCGAAGATGTTTCGAAATAAGTTGTATAAATCATTGGAGACGGCCCGTGAGGGCCGTTTCCTTCCGAAAAGGATGCTTGAGCGATGGATGAACGTATTTGGAATATTATCGTAGATTCGTTTGTTCCCCTGCTGAAAGCGGGGGTGGCTTTTACGGTTCCGCTGACGTTAATTACGTTTGCATTAGGATTGGTTGTAGCTGTCCTGACCGCGCTTGCGCGGTTGTCCAGCTTTGGGCCGCTGCGGCAGCTAGCTAGATTTTATGTATGGATCATCCGCGGGACGCCGCTATTGGTGCAGTTATTCATCATCTTTTACGGTCTTCCGTCCATAGGAATTGTTCTCGATCCGTTTCCGGCAGCGGTGATCGGATTTACGCTTAGCGTTGGTGCGTACGGGTCGGAAATTGTGCGGGCTGCGATCTTGTCGATCCATGCAGGTCAATGGGAAGCGGCGTATTCGCTGGGAATGACACGGCTGCAGGCGCTGCGGCGGATCATCCTGCCGCAAGCAGCACGGGTATCGGTGCCGCCGCTGGCCAACTCATTTATCAGCCTGGTTAAAGATACGTCGTTAGCCGCTACCGTGACGTACACCGAGATGTTCCGTACCGCCCAACAAATCACGTCAACGACCTATGAACCGCTGATTGTTTATTCGGAAGCGGGCGTCATCTATTTGATCTTCAGCACCATCCTATCGGCGCTGCAGAATCGACTGGAGAAGCGGCTGGACCGCTTCACCGCCCGGTAAGGAGGCCCAACCATCATGATCGAAATTCGCGATTTACACAAGTCATTTGGTACCCAGGAGGTTCTCAAGGGGGTCAATCTCGAGGTCGAGCAGGGCAAGGTGCTGGTCATCATTGGGCCTTCCGGGTCGGGGAAGACGACCTTGCTGCGTTGCTTGAACCTGCTGGAAGTCCCAACCCGAGGAACAATTCGTATCAGCGACGTTCAGCTGGAATTTGGCGATGGTCGGAAGCCGAAGACTAGCGAAGTGCTGGCGCTGCGCAAGAAGACGGGCATGGTGTTCCAGGCGTATTATTTGTTCCCGCATATGACGGCGCTCCAGAACGTGATGGAAGCCCAGGTTCAAGTTTTGAAGAAGAGTAAAGAGGAAGCCCGCCGGGTTGCTTTGGAGCTGCTAAATAAGGTGGGTCTCGGTGACCGAGCGGATTTCTATCCGCATCAGCTGTCAGGCGGGCAACAGCAGCGAGTCGGGATTGCCCGGGCGATGGCCATGAGCCCGGACGTGCTGCTCTTTGACGAGCCGACCTCCGCGCTGGACCCCGAGCTGGTCGGTGAGGTGCTGAAGGTGATGAAGGAGCTGGCCCAGGAGGGCCGGACGATGGTGGTCGTGACCCATGAAATGAAGTTCGCCGCCGAGGTTGCCGACCGGGTCGTGCTCATGGACGAGGGGAACATCATCGAATCGGGAACGCCGGACCAGGTGCTGAATCATCCGTCCAGTGATCGGGCCCGTTCTTTCCTAAACCGAATTACCCAACGGGAAATCGAATAAACGGAAGAGAGGCAGGAGTTGCTATGAACTCTTGCCTCTCTTTTGTATTTCTAGTGAATGCGAATATTCCCGGATTTCGTCCGAACCTTAATCAAGTCCTGCGTTTGTCGCGGTGAATCCGGTGCTGAAGTGTTCCCGGAGTTGGATTGCAGATCATAGTAGCCTTTGAACTCGGCATCGGCGGACAGCGTTGCATTACCTGAGTCTACAGAGATGTCCAAATTGTCTGAGCGTTGATCCGACAACGTCACATTCCCCGAACTATTCTTAAAGCTGCCATCGCCGATCAGTTGATTAAACCGGATGTCCCCGGAGCTGGATGTCACTTTGACGTTTCCCTTCACCTGGTTGGCGGTAATGTTGCCGGAGCTCGATTTCGCGGTCAAATTTCCTTCCAACTGTTCTACATGAATATTTCCGGAGTCTAATTGAATTTCCGTATTCCCTTGGATGTTTTCGGCCTTAACGTTCCCCGAAGAGGATTCGAGATGAATCTCATTCCCCCTGAGGTTCTCCGCACGGAGATTCCCTGAGTCGATCGACAAATCGATTTCACCAGCGCGAAGACCGCGGAACGTCCCATTGCTTGAGTCCGACTCGAAGCCGATCCGATCCAGTTCATCTTTGTCGTTCAATGCGACGGTAATTCGTTGTTTGGTGGACTGGAAATTGATTGAGAAGAAGGTCCATTCGAACTTATCTTCAAGATCCAGCTTCAGTGTCCCTGCTGAGATTTGCGCCGCTTTCACCGCATCGATCGTCTTCTGATTCATTTTGCCGTTGATTTCCACGTAGTTCGTCCCGTCAGGACTATCGATAAACTCCAATTCCACGTCATAATCACTGTCGATGAGCAGATTCTGTAACCCGCCCTGTTCAAACGTCCACTTCTGCTGGTAGGACGGCAGTTCATCGCCGAAATCGAAATGCTGGTAAGCCATGCCGGCCAAGCCGATCAAAATCAGCAACACTCCTAAGAGTGACCATTTCTTTGTATTCATGCTTGTTGATCCCCCTTCGCGATCCGAACATTCCAACGCAAGTAAGCGATGCTGAGCCAGAGCATGCCCTTATAAGCATATCGAGTGACAACGATAAGCAGGATGCCTAACCCGACGTAAGCGATGGATGCAAATATTTTGGCTTTAAAAATGTCCCCATGCCATAAATACTCCAGCCCAAGGAGCAAGGGGCTTAAAATTCCGGCGGCCGCACTCACAGCGAAGCTGACGACGACAGCCCAGAAGGAGAGCAGCAGCGGAACAGCGATGAGATTGATAAAGAATAGTCCGATGTAAACCATCACACTGGCAAAAGCGCTGCGGTGCTGAACACCGGCCTTGTTAGGATAACCGTCGGTTGGTGGTATCGCTGCGCCTGGTGCGGCAGCGGGTTCTGCTCCGCCAAACCAATACACATGCTCCTGGGGCACGAAGCGGTTGTCAATAGCCTCTTTGGCTAGCTCCGCCGGGTCCCCCAGCTCCAGCACGATCTCTTGCTCCGTCCGCCCGCTTTGCAAACCAAAAGCGAAGTGGGCCTCATAATCCTCCAGCAATTCGTTTTGTTCCTCCGGCGGGAGAACCGATAAATGCGCCCGGAGATTCGCCAAAAATTCGCTTTTATTCATAAACGGCTTCCTTTCTCAATTAAGGTTGAAACATTGTGTACGAACTGTCTCCACTCAACGACCAGCTTCTGGGTGTATGCTTCGCCCTCAGGAGTTAGTTTGTAGTATTTGCGCGGGGGGCCGCCTGTGGATTCTTTAAGGTATGTGGTGCAATAACCTTCATTGACCAGTCTGCGCAGCAGGGGGTACAAGGCCCCTTCGGCTACCTCAATATGCTTGGATACCGATTGGGCGAGCTCGTAACCGTACCGGTCGCGGCCTTGGATTAATACCAGCACGCATAACTCCAAGGCGCCTTTCTTGAATTGGACGCTGATATCCAAACCTGCTTCGCC
This sequence comes from Paenibacillus sp. 3LSP, assembly GCF_032465655.1. NCBI lineage: Bacteria > Bacillati > Bacillota > Bacilli > Caryophanales > Paenibacillaceae > Paenibacillus > Paenibacillus sp. 3LSP. Next base: position 12,274 of record NZ_JAWDJI010000239.1, read on the forward strand.
TCGTTTCCTCTGAATTGGATTACGTTATGTGTTGAAATTTCATTAGTACTGAACATTGATTAGTATTAACGAAAAGTATAATATCACACAGTACTGATTAAAGCAAGGTAGTGAATGAAAAAAGGCATCTGTTCCTTTTGCCCTTGGTTTTCAAGGGAATAGGACGAACAGATGCGCTTTGATTTGTGCGATTTCCTCAAAGTCAGATTGCAGAGTGTCAGAAGCAGTCAGCTCTTGGCTTGTTCGGGTTGGCGGTGAAGCCGAGGGAGCGCCTCGGTTGCCGGCCCTTCAATTACTTCGCCTTTGTAATCGAACCTGGAGCCGTGGCAAGGGCAGTCCCAGGAACGTTCCGCCTCGTTCCATTTAACCTCGCAGCCCATATGGGTGCAGGTCGTATCCACCAGATAGAGCAAGCCGTCCTGGTCGCGGTAGGCTCCGGCACGTTTGCCATGGTGCTTCACGACGCCGCCTTGCCCCGGAACGAGATCCTCTGGCTTCAGGTGGACGAGTTCGATTTTACCTGTGACGAACTCTTTAGCTACGTCCGCATTTTGGGTGATGAAATGCTTAATTGAAGGATCGGCCTTGAACCGGGATGGCGTAAACAACTCGGCATAACGGTTCTCTTTCTCCAGAATAAGGTCGCGGATCAGCATCGCAGACAGCGTGCTGGTGGCCATTCCCCATTTATAGAAGCCGGTAGCGACGTAAATATTCGGATGATTCGATGTGATCCGCCCGATATAAGGGACGCCATCGAGAGTTACTAGATCCTGGGCCGACCAGCGGAAAGGGATCGATTTGATTCCGAGCGTTTGCTGCCCGAATTTCTCCAGGGCTTCGTAGGACTGAATCGTACAGTCGTTTTTACCCGTCTTATGTGACTCACCGCCGACCAGAACCACCGGCTTACCGTTTAGCTCTGCGGACCGGAGCGAGCGCGTAGGGGAGCCGCAATTAATGTACATGCCGCCAGGGTAGGCTTTCTCCGGTTCGATGGCCACAACATAGGAGCGTTCGGCATGCAGCCGGGTGAAGTACCATCCTTTTCCGTCAAAAAACGGATAATGAGAGGCTGATACCGCGTGGCGGCAAACGATGTGACGGCCGTTTTCCGTGGTCAGGCGAAGCCGACCATCTGGCTGCGGTTCAGCAACGTCTTCTAGCGTTGTATTCTCATATACTACGCCTCCATGGGAAGTGACGTACGCCAGCAATTCCTTCAAGTATTGAAGCGGATGGAACTGGGCCTGATTTTTCATCACGACGGCCCCTCTGGCTTGCAGCGGCAATTCTATCGTATCCCGCCATTCTCCCGGCAGACCTAAACGTTCATAAGCCCGCCACTCCGCTTCCAGCTGGTGGAGCTGCTCGTCCGAATCCGCATACAGATAAGCATCCTCTTGACGAAGTTGACACTCGATCTTCCGCTCCTTGACGGTCTCGCCGATCCAACGCAGCGCCTCTTCATTCGCCTCAAAATACAGCCGTGCGCCCTCCTCACCAAAATGTTGGATCAGCTTGTCATAAATCAGGCCGTGCTGTGCCGTGATCTTTGCAGTAGTGTACCCGGTGGTGCCATCCAGTACCTTGCCGGCTTCCAGAATCGCGACCTTTACACCGGCTTGCACCAACAAATAGGCGGTGGTGATTCCGGTGATCCCGGCGCCAACCACGGCAACGTCGGTTTCGATGTCTTCGGTTAGCTTGTTAAAGTCCGGCAGCGGCGTTGTTTTGCGCCACAGCGATTCGGGGAATCGCGGAAGTCCGCCGGACATAAATGGGATATCCTCCATTGAGGCTTCCTCCTGTCTTCTGATTTTCCTGTAAATTGGGAGCCGTTTCGGATACATTATTTCCCGCTTGGATGCAGAAAAACCGCCGGGGATTCTCCGAAGTTCCTGTCGATCGATGTCGCATGAAAAAGGAATGAAAAGCAAATAATGGAGAGGAGAGATGCAGACAGAATAGGAGTTGCTGATCATGCTGCGCCATTTATCCCGCGGCCGCTCCGGCCAGCAGACCAAAAGCAACAGACAACTACGAATTACTGGGGATTTGCAGCAAATGCTGGACCGCATTATGGAGGAATCCGGAAACAGCCCGGATATTGTCATCCGTCAGCTTAAGCTTGGCGGCCCTGTTCCGGCACCGGTGAAGGCGGCCATCGTATATTTGAATGCCCTCAGCGACCAACAAGCGATTAATAATTTCGTGATCAAGCCTTTAATGGAAATGGATCCTGAGAAGGTTAACGTTTATCCTCCCGACCGACTGATCCAATATATCCTCGAAGATGCTTTGTCCTTAGGCGAGACTCAGGTCGTGAAAGAATGGAACGACATCATGCTGGCTGCTCTATCGGGAGACACCGTGCTGCTGGTGGATGGCAGTGACCAGGCGATCATTTCCGGCACAGCGGGTGGGGAATGGAGAGCGGTTAACGAGCCAACCTCGCAATTAGTTGTGCGCGGGCCGAAAGACAGCTTCGTGGAATCGATTGCGACTAATATCTCCTTGATCCGGCGGCGTATTAAATCACCAGATCTTTGGCTGGAGTCGATGAAAATCGGTTCCGTTACCCATACCCACGTAGCCATGATGTATATGAAAAACAGTGCCGACCCCAATTTAGTCGCTGAAGTTCGCCGGCGGCTCCAACAGATTCAAATCGATGGTATCCTGGAATCCGCATATATCGAGGAGTTTATTCAGGATAAGACCATTACCCCATTTCCGACGGTTTTTAATACGGAACGTCCGGATGTTGCCGCAGGCAATTTGCTTGAAGGACGAGTGGTTATTATCGTCGATGGTACGCCGTATACCCTGATCCTGCCTACCGTGTTTGCCCAGTTCATGCAATCGCCTGAGGATTACGCACAGCGTTTTGACATCAGCATCCTGATGCGTGTCATTCGCTACATCTGCTTCGTGATTTTGCTGCTGGGTCCGGCGGTTTATATTGCCTTAACGACCTTCCATTATGAGATGATCCCTACGCTGCTGCTGGTCAGCTTAATGGCTCAGCGTGAGGGAGTGCCGTTTCCTGCTTTCGTAGAGGCGATCTTTATGGAGGTTGTATTTGAGATTTTACGTGAGGCAGGGGTACGGATGCCGCGGGCGATCGGGCAAACGGTGTCGATCGTAGGTGCACTGATCCTCGGGCAGGCTGTCGTTGAGGCAGGGATCATCACACCGATCATGGTTATTGTCGTCGCACTGACAGGGATCGCAAGCTTCGCCTTGCCCTCCTATAACTTGTCCATTGCGGGGCGGCTGTTTCGGTTTTATTTTCTTGTGCTGGCTGGCTTATTTGGATTTTACGGGATCACGCTGGGGCTGATTATGCTTATCGCTCATATGAACAGCATCCGGTCGTTTGGTGTACCTTATTTGTCGCCGTTCAGCCCGTTTGTGCCACAGGCTCAGAAGGATGCCATCCTGCGGCTGCCGATCTGGATGCACGGCTGGAAACCGTTAATGTCTTCAAGCCAGCAAGATGTGAAGAAGACCGGGGAAATCAAACCGATGTCTTCAGGCGACTCCAGCGGGTCGTCGAATACTGGACAGGAGAGTCAAGGCGACTCCCCACTAAATAGAAGTCATTCACAGAAAGAGAAGGATGAAAACCATCCGCAGCAAGATGGAGGCCGTGCTCAGCAAGATGAAGGGAACTTACAGCATAATGGACACAAAACGGAATCAAGGAAGCAGGAAGACCAATATGAGAATTAGAGGGATAGGGTTGCTTGTTATCCTGTGTGTCATGTTGCCCCTGTCCGGGTGCTGGGATGCGGAAGAGTTAAACCAACGTGCGGTGGTATCCGGGATTGGCATCGATCGCGGCCCCGGAAATAACAATTATGTGGTGTCCCTTCAAGTGATTATTGCCGATGAGATTTCCGGAAAAATCGGCAGAGGGGGTACTCCAACGACAGTTTATTCCGCCGAAGGACGATCCATTATAGAGGCGATTCGCAAGGCTTCCATTCAGGTGCCGCGGCTGATGTCGACCGCACATGTTCGCATTGTGGTGATCTCGGAGGAACTGGCACGCGAGGGAATATCGGATATCCTTGATTTTCTTGACCGGAATTCAGATATTCGCCTCACTGCCAAAGTTTTTGTGGCAAAAAAAGGAATCCGAGCGCTCGACGTGATTGCCGGGCTGTCCCCCATGGGGAAAATCACGGCGTATACGCTTGCTCAAAAAGCAGAAATATCCTCCCGAGAGTTCGGTGCTAATTATCCTGTTGAGGTGGATGATTTGATACGTGATGTTCTCGTGCCCAATTCAGGACCGGTTATTAACGGCGTAGATATCGAAGGAAGTGTCGAAGAAGTACGGAATAAAAGCAACCTAGGAGCAACAGATAACCTTGGTCTTCTGGTCATGTCCAATTTGGCAGTGTTTAAAGGGGATCAGATGAAGGGATGGCTCAATGAGCAGGAAAGCAAGGGGTTTGTCTGGCTCAGAAATTTGCTTCAGAACACTTCGATTGTGATCACGCCGGGCGATCAGGGCGTGATTACGCTGGATGTCCACAGAGGTAAAACTTCGATTCAGGCGATCCTGAAGGACCGGGAGGAACCTGCCTTTATTGTGAAGGTGATGAGCCAGCTCTCGGTTCGGGAGATGGATGGCACCGTCGATTTGCGCGACCCGGCAGCTTTGAATGAGATGGAAAAGGATGTAAACGAAGAAATCGTGAAGAACATTAAGGCTGCCGTTCAAAAGGCTCAGTCTCTGAACAGTGACATTATATGTTTCGGACGGACGCTCGAACTCCAGCACCCAAAAGTATGGAAGCAATTGAAGAGTCAATGGTCCGAAATCTTTCCAAAGGTCGCTGTCGAATATCAGGTTGATTCGATCATTCGCAATTCCCAGATGAGAGATCGTTCCTTCAAATATAATTTGAAGAAAGAATAGGAGGCAGGATTCGCTTTGGAAAATACGAAGCTAAGTCCTCTACAACTTTTCGCCCTGCTTGTTTTGTTTCAACTCGGGACGGCCCTGGTTGTGAATTTGGGCATGGAAGCCCGCGAGGATGCCTGGATTGCTGTGTTATGCGGCATGTTGATCGGGTGTCTGCTCTATATGGGGTATGCGTATCTCTACATCACATTTCCGGATAAGCTGCCTACCCAATACATGCGTTTGCTGCTCGGAAAATACTTGGGCGGGATCATCGGCCTGGCCTATATCTTGTTTTACATGAACAAATCTAGCCGCGATTTGTTGGATGGCGGGCTATTGGTGTTTGTCTCAACGTTGAAAGAGACTCCGCTGTTCATCATTAATACAGTGATGATGCTGGCAGTCGTTTATGTGCTGCACAAGGGCATTGAGGTGTTAGCTCGCACGGCGTTTATTTTGCTTTGGATTGTGTTTGTGATAGGGATCGTCATCTTGTTTATGCTGTTGTTCTCGGGAATCATCGATTTCACTCGGATTCTCCCAGTGCTTAGCGATGGGTTTAAACCCGTACTCAAATCCGTTTATCGACAAAACTACCAATTCCCGTTTGCGGAGATTATTTGCATCACTATGGTGATGCCGTATTTGAATAATAAAAAAGCGGGAGTTCGGGCGGGATTGATGTCTGTGTTGCTATTGGGGATGATTTTGTCGGGAACGGCGGTGATTACGATCTCTATCCTTGGCGTGGACATTGCCGAGAGATCCATCTTTCCGCTCCTAACGATGGTTGGTAAAGCCTCCATTGCTGACTTTATTCAACGACTGGATATTTTAGTGGTCATGGTGCTGATTATCGGCGATTTTTTCAAAATCGCGATCTATTTCTATGCTGCAGTGATCGGAGCTTCCGATCTGTTCAAGATTCCTTATCGGAAGATCCTTTATCCACTAGCCCTGATCGTGTTGTTTACTTCGATAACGATCTCTCGAACGTATAGTGAACATGTCAAAAAAGGTGGCGATGTCCTCTATATCATGGACCCATTATTTTATGTTATTTTGCCCGCCGGTCTGGTTATAGCTGCCTTGATTTACCGATTCCGTACCCGTCGCAAATCCGGAACCCGAATCTCCTGATGTTTTCGAAGAGTCTTTGTCCGCTGAGGTGGACGAAGACTCTTCGTTTTGCTGCGAGCTAAGCACATGGCCAGCGTTTTGCTCGTTTCCTTTTCGTTTGCTGGCTACGAAATGAAGGATGTCCGGAACAATCAGGAACAGAACCAGTATATAAGCACAAATCCGTTCAGCAGGATCGGGTAGGGTGTAGCCCCAGTTAATTAAAAAGTTATTCCATGGCAGTCCAACAAGGATATCCGTACATATGATATAACCCATTGAAAAAGCCGCAACGACAACGACAGTCAGATATTTTCGTATCAGCATAAGATGCAGCTCCTCCCGGTAAAATGATGAGTGTAACCTATCCTTTAGTATTGGGTAAAAGCGTGTTGGAACATACAGGAAGTGGGGAAAGGAATTGACGTTTCATAAAACAAGACTTATACTAATTCTAAAAATAACTGCAGGGATTGATGATAAATGAAAGCCTTAAACTTAACGACCCAACGCCAAGCGGTATATGATGTGGTTCGTAATGCCAAGGACCATCCGACAGCAGCGGAAGTCATGAACCGTCTGGTTGAGCAAGGGTATAATTTTGCATATGGTACGGTGTATAACTCACTTCGGTATTTAACCGAGAAGGAATTGATTCGCGAACTGAAACTAGGCGAAGCAGCCAGCCGGTATGATGCGAAGCTGGACGATCATCAGCATATCTTGTGCGAGGTTTGCGGGCGCGTGGATGAAGTGATGTCGAATGTGCCGGAGGAATGGTACCGTACGGTGGCTAAGGAAACAGGATATGATGTCCATCATGCACATGTCGTATTTGGGGGGGTGTGTCCACAGTGTCAGCAGAAGAAGTGATGCAAAACGGAATTTCAGGTCATACCGTCCCCTTTCGCAGCCCATCCAGTGTTGAAGTGGCCGAGCCGGAGGGTTTGGAATTAGGCAAAGTAGCGTGCCCGGTTACACAGCGGGTCATTCTAATTAGCCCATTTCCGAGCGATGTTCATGAACTGGTACGTGAGTTGTCGGAGAGCTGCTTTGATGTCCTTGTATTTCATCATTTGGAGCAGGGCATTCGTAACGCTTTGGCGGCAGATCTGCTGATCTTTGATCTGACCTCCTATCAGGAGGATAAAGACGCGGCGGTAATCCGTTCATTGGTCGGACAGGAAACCGGGGGCACCCCATCCTTGTTGCTCGTGAGAGAATCAATGCTCGAATACCTCGATCCGGCCTTAAGAAACCAAGAGCTTCTGGTTTGGCCAGCCCGCCCGGTCGAAATCGTGTACCATGCCCAGCGAATTATTCGCAATAGCGGCCCTCGTCCGTTGTCATCTCGGCTGCTTACTGGCACGTCACCGGCGATCTTCAAGGATTTGTGGATCGATCGCAAGAAAATGACAGTGTACCGGGGCGGCATCAAAATTGAGTTGACTAAGACGGAGTTCGAGCTGTTAATCAAGCTCCTGGAACATGAAGGTACCGTGCTGTCCCGCGAAGAGTTGCTGTCCGAAGTATGGGGAACAACATTTCTTGGCGGCAGCAACGTCGTTGACGTGCATATCAAGAGTCTACGCAAGAAGCTCGGCGACAACGCCTCGCGTCCGACCTATATCACTACCGTCCGCGGCGTTGGTTACCGTCTAGCGGATTAATCACACTCAATTTATAAAAAACCGTTTGTCCGACGACAAACGGTTTTTTAGTCCCCAGTGTTCTAGTTGAAAGGGAATAGGGGAGCGGACTATCTTCCCGCCTCTTCTTTTGATGATTATCCCGTTGGATCACTATGAGTTGAGAACGTTTCGACAGGGGTCCTGGCCTCTTCTCTCTTCGCCCCCCTCTTTTGATGATTATCCCGTTGAGTCAGCTAGTGGTGTGGAAGAAAGAGAAGAGAGGGCAATAAACATGTCAGGACTTCTATAAATACCATTAGCAACCCACTCGTATCTAATGAGTATTGAATATGTTTCATATAGAACAAGTATAAGTATTTAAGTATCAGTATAGAAGAACAAGCATCGAACAAGCATCGAATAAACATCGAATAAGCATCGAACAAGCACTAGTAAGTACTAGCAAACACTAGTAATGTCTAATAAACTTCAAAATAATTTCTATTAAGTATCCCATTAGCCCCTACGATCACAATCGTATAACCGTCCACGAGCATTACAGCACCACACTAGCACCTGAGCCAGCATCTCATCTAGTGTCTCATTGCCGCCTCATTATGACCCCAGTCGTATCTCGATAGCATATTAATTTTACGCCGCTGTTACTAGGAACAGTTTCCGATGATGTGCGTTCTGATGGCGTTTGATTAACTGGCGGTAAGGGATTGCAGGAATGGATACACACATCTGCAGCAGGGAAAAGCGCATTTCTTGTTCGGAATCTGACATACGTAGGTAACGGCGGACGGTGTACTCATTCAAATAGGCTTGCAAATGGGTTAGCCCCAAGGCAACATACGTGCGCTTCAGCGAAGTCCACGCCGCTCTGACTTCTTTGCGCAAAGGCAAATACAGCCGAAAAGCCAAAGGGTATGACTGAACGGTGGAGGTAGGGACATCGACATGCTTATGGATGAACGCGGCGACATCGTGCTTGTTGGCTCGTTGTCCGTCTCCTCTTT
>NZ_JAWDJI010000240.1:0-14262 GCF_032465655.1 Paenibacillus sp. 3LSP
ATCTAACACATTGATGCGGTTAAGAGAGGTGACAGCTTCACGGCTAAGCCTCTCTATTTTATTTCTGGGGGGATCATTTGCTACAATGCAGGGAGTGGGATTGCTAGAAAAGGAGAAACACGATGTTCAAAATCTTTATTGTGGAAGATGACAAGCCGCTTGTGGAGCTGCTGGAGCAATATTTACAACGGTTTGGCTACGAAACGTTGGCGGCCTCGGACTTCAGCGAAGTGAAAACCGAGTTTGAGCGCTACGCTCCGCATCTTGTGCTGCTGGACGTCAACCTGCCGAAATACGACGGCTACTATTGGTGTCGCCAGATCCGCAACTTATCGACCTGTCCAATCGTGTTCTTGTCGGCGCGTGAAGGAAAGATGGATCAGGTGATGGCCTTGGAAAATGGAGCTGACGATTATATCACCAAACCGTTTGATTACGATATCGTGATTGCCAAAATCAAAAGCCAGCTGCGCCGCGCCTATGGAACTTATGCCGGGAGTGGAGATGACCGTACGGTAACGGTCGCCGGGCTGCGGTTGGACCGGGACCGCCTGTCCCTCAGCTTGCGGGATCAACGAATTGAGCTGAGCTTAACCGAGGTTAAAATTTTGGACGAGTTGATGAGTAAAATCGAGCAGGTGGTCAGCCGGGACCGACTGCTGGAGAAGATTTGGGATGACCAGGCGTTTGTCGACGACAATACGCTTAACGTTTACGTGACTCGGGTGCGAAAGAAGCTGTCCGCTCTCGGGATTGATAATGCGCTGCAAACTGTTCGAGGTCAAGGTTATCGGCTCGTGCCTCTTTGGGGGGAGTGAGCCCATGCGTTTATTTTGGCGGGATCAACGTCCGTATATGATCGTGTATTTGCTGCAACTCGCTGTATTGACTTTGGTGTACTGGCTTGACGGTTACCGCCATGCGGCGATCAGTGTATACGGGGCGCTCCTGAGCACGTGCATCTTGGCTATCTTTCTCATCGTCCGTTATTGGACCAACCGCTCGTTCTACCGCTTGCTGGAGCAGATGCCCGATTCGCTGCGCTCCTTTGCCGAAATGAAGCCGGGCTCGCCGCTGGCCGACTCCCTGCAGCGCTTCTTGAAGGCGCAATATCGTCTGTACTTGCAGGAAATCGGCGAGCAGCAGAGCAAGATCGAGGGGCATCGCCATTTTATCAATCAATGGGTGCATCAAATGAAAACGCCGTTGTCCGTCATCCATCTGATGGTGCAGCATGAAGATGACACTCAGTCTGTGGCAATTGCCGATGAGCTGGATCGGTTGCGCAAAGGATTGGAAATGGTGCTTTATACAGCTCGGTTGGATACGTTTGAGCATGATTTTGTGGCCGAAACACTCGATTTGGCGGTCTTGGTACGTTCCGTGACGTCAGCCCAGAAAAGATTGTTCATCCGGCGTAAGGTTTATCCCATGATCGAAATTCCTGAGGGACTTCAGGTTACTACGGATGAGAAATGGCTGTCATTCGTGCTGACGCAGCTGATCACTAATGCTGTGAAATATACCGTGAAGGAACGGGCGAATCTGTATTTCCACGGCTTTGTACGCGGACGTGAGACGGTGCTGGAGATTGAGGATGAAGGCATAGGGATTCCAGCCAGTGATCTGCCGCGGGTATTCGACGCTTATTTTACGGGAGACAACGGTCGGAGCTTTCCGGAATCCACCGGGATGGGGTTGTACTTAGTGAAGGAAATCTGTACGAAGCTAGGGCATCGTCTGGAGCTGGAATCGCAGTACGGTGCAGGGACGACCGTGCGGATTATCTTTCAACCGAACCCGTAAAGCTTACAAGGGAGTAAGGTAACTGTAAGGTTAAGCGATGGAGCGCAGGCTGACAGCTTTCCTATAATCGAGGTAGATGGACTGAATAAGAAGGAGCGCTAGATCAGCATGGCGGTATTGGAAGTATCGGCGTTAACGAAAATCTATGAAGGGAAAATTGCGACCAAAGCCTTGGATGGTGTAAGTTTCCGAATCCAGGAAGGAGAGTTCGTTGGCATCATGGGGCCGTCCGGCAGCGGCAAAACAACGCTGCTTAATGTTATCGCCACCATCGACGAACCCACTTCGGGGACGGTTACTTTGCAGGGGCAGGACCCGCAACGGATGAATCGGGAGCAGACGGCGTTGTTCCGGAGGCGGGAGCTGGGGTTTATTTTTCAGCATTTCAACCTGCTGGACACGCTGACGGTGGAGGAGAACATCGTATTGCCCTTAACGTTGGATGGGGTTTCTGTCCCGGTCATGAAAGCCAAGGCGCTAGAGATGGCGCGGCGACTTGGGATCGAGGGAATCCTGTCCAAATATGCTTATGAACTGTCGGGCGGGCAAATGCAGCGGACAGCGATTGCCCGCGCGATGATCCATCAGCCTTCGCTGATCTTGGCCGATGAGCCGACAGGCAACCTGGACTCGAAGGCTTCCCGAGATGTGATGGAGGCGTTCGCTGCCATGAATGAATCGCATCGGGCGACGATTCTGATGGTCACACATGATGCGCTGGCGGCGAGTTATTGCCATCGGGTCATTTTCATCAAAGATGGGAAGCTGTACAACGAAATGTATCGCGGGGACAATCGGCAGGCCTTCTTCCAGAAAATCATCGACATGATGTCGCTGCTGGGAGGGGACAGTCATGACCTTTCGTCAATTCGCCTATAACAATGTCCTGCGGAACAAACGAACGTACGCTGCTTATTTTCTGAGTAGCGCGTTTTCGGTAATGATCTTTTTCGTCTGCGCTTTGTTTCTGTTTCATCCCGGCCTTCAGCAAGAAGTGATGTATCGTTCAGCTGTGTTAGTGCTCTGGTCCGCCGAAGTGATCATGTACGTGTTTGTATTCTTCTTCGTGATTTACTCCGTGGGGTCATTTCTACGCTCGCGCAAGCGCGAGTTTGGGATCTTGCTGCTGCACGGCATGACCGAGAAGCAATTGCGCAACCTCGTCTTCCTGGAGCATCTATTGATTGGTGCAGGGGCGCTGGTGTGTGGAATTGGCGGGGGACTTCTGCTGGCCAAGCTGTTTCTGATGGCAGGCTCCAATCTGCTCGGTGTTCCACAGCTATCCTTTCATGTGCCTTGGCAAGGTTTGTTGCTGACATTAGGGGCGTTCTCGCTGTTGTTTCTGATCATTTCGCTTTGTACGACCATGCTGCTGGGTTCGCACCGGTTGATTGAGTTGTTCCAGGCCGAGATGAAGCCCGCCTCTCCGCCGCAGGCTTCCCTGATTTTATCGTTGCTGGGGGCAGGGTTGCTTGGTATCAGCTATGGGCTGGCGGCTACAGCTACGGCGTCCAACGTGCTGACCCGTATGCTGCCGGTGACAGCGATGACGATAGCGGGTACGTATTTCTTCTACACGCAGCTAAGTGTGTTTCTGATTCAACGGATCAAACGGCAACTCGATTATTATTGGAATAAAACAAACTTGATTACCGTATCCAGTCTCGCTTACCGAATGAAAGAGAATGCCCGGATGTTCTTTCTTGTGACGATCATTTCGACAGTCACGTTCTGTGCGGTAGGCGCCTTCGCCTCGGTCAATCGGCTCGCGGATCAATTTGAACAGGATTATCCGGTGGACATCGCCTATGTGGCCAAAGGAGATAGCGAAGCAGAGGATGAGCATCTGGAGGCGATTCGAAGTGAGCTTGGGTCACGCGGAATTGCGTACCGTACACTAAGCCTGCCTATCATTCTCGCGGAAGTGGTATCTTCAAGCTCTTCCAACACGCTGGATCGGCTGCCGCTGATCTCGTTCACGGATTATAAACGGTTGCTGGAGGCGGCGGGGATCGCAGTGTCCGAGAGTTCGCCGAAAGACGGAGAGGCGCTACTGCTGCTTGGTTCGGAGCGGGAGAGACCGCAACTCCTGCAGCGCAAGCCGGTCTCCTACACCTTTGCGGGTGCACCGGAGCTTACGGTCCACGAGATCGGCATTAGTCAGCATGTCGCCCTGCCCGAGAATCTAACACCTACGACTGGCGATGATCGGGAGGGTTCGTTCTCCGGGCTGGTAGTCAGCGATCCCTTGCTGGAGCGGCTTAAGGCGGCTTCGGCAGAGGAGGGCGAAGCGTTGGGTATGGACCGGTTTACCGGGTTTTACGTGGATGCTCTGGAAACTACCCGCGGCCTGGCGGCGGAGCTGACCGACAACGGGAGAGTCAGCTACGAGTCGGACCAGCCTTACGCCATGACCGTCAGCGGCACCTTGGCGGAAGTGCAGCGCACAACGTACCGAGCCTTGCTGTTTTTCGCTTTACTGGTGGGCACTGTCTTTTTTATCGCAGCGGGGAGCTTTCTGTATTTTCGGTTGTACAGTGATTTGGCATATGATCGGCGGCAGTATGGGGCGTTGTCGAAGCTGGGCCTCACGGATAAAGAACTTGCGCGAATCATTACTCGCCAGGTTGGGGTGTTGTTCTTCGTGCCGATCGCGCTGGCCATCGTCCATAGCCTGTTTGCGTTTAAGGCCATGCAAAGCTTGTTTAACTTTTCGGTCGCTTGGCAAACCGTGTTGATCTTGGCTAGCTTTTTGCTGGTGCAAGTCGTTTACTTCTTCTTTATTCAGGCCCGTTACTTACGCAACGTCAAAAAAGCGATTCGCTAAATACGGGAGGTACAACGTGGAGAACTGGATTACAGACTTTATGGAGAGGTTTGGCTATTTTGGCGTCTTCCTGCTGATTGCCTTGGAAAACGTATTTCCCCCGATTCCGTCGGAAGTAATCTTAACCTTTGGTGGCTTTATGACCACCTATACGAGCTTAACACCGTCAGGGGTGATCGTCTTCTCGACGCTTGGTTCGGTGTTTGGCGCCGTGATCTTGTATGGGATCGGGTATTTGGTGAACGTTGACCGATTGGAAGGGTGGATCGATCGTTACGGTCGGTTCCTGCGCCTGAAAAAAGAAGATGTCCGCCGCGCGGATGCCTGGTTTGATCGATATGGCTATTGGACGGTACTGTTCTGCCGGATGGTTCCGCTGATTCGCAGCTTGATCTCGATTCCGGCCGGCATGTCGAAAATGAAATTTGGCCTGTTCCTGCTGTTTACCACGATCGGGACGCTGATTTGGAACGTGGCGCTCGTCTTGCTTGGAGCGGCGGTAGGAGGTTCCTGGGCAGAGATCGTCGCCTTTATGGACGTGTATTCTAACATCGCCTATGCTATGATCGCTTTAGGAGTATTGTTGGTGGGCTTCCTCTGGCTGCGTCGGAGAAAGAAGTAGCTTCGCGACAACATCAAAACAGAGAGATAAGGAGAAACCTACGAAATGAACTTGTTGGAACTCATGAAAGCTATTATTCTTGGCCTGGTGGAGGGACTTACGGAGTTTGCGCCGGTGTCCTCCACGGGACATATGATCATTGTGGATGATATGTGGCTGAAAACCGAGGAGCTGCTCGGTTCAAAGTATGTGGCGAACACGTTTAAAGTCGTGATCCAACTCGGCTCGATTTTGGCGGTCTTGGTCGTGTTCCGCAACCGATTTATCGATTTGCTGGGGCTGTCGCGCTGGATGCCGAAGGCCAAAGGGGAAGCGGCCAGACAGAGCGGACCGCGGTTGAAGCTGATGCAGGTGATCGTAGGGTTGATTCCTGCCGGGATTCTTGGTGTGTTATTTGAGGATTTTATTGATGAGCATCTATTCTCCACCGCAACCGTGTTAATTGGCCTGGTGATCGGAGCGCTGCTGATGATCGCTGCCGACCGGTTTGCGCCCAAGCGCGCAAGTGTGGATACTGTTGACCAAATTACGTACAAGCAGGCGCTCGGCATTGGGTTGTTCCAATGTCTGTCGATCTGGCCGGGCTTCTCCCGTTCGGGTTCGACGATTTCCGGCGGGGTGCTGCTAGGTTTGAGCCACCGGGCCGCGGCTGACTTCACCTTTATCATGGCCGTTCCGATCATGGCTGGGGCCAGCTTGATCTCCCTGATGAAGAACCTGGAATATTTCACGATCGATGCACTGCCGTTCTTTATTGTTGGATTTATCAGTGCTTTCGTGTTTGCATTGTTGGCGATCCGATTCTTCTTGAAGCTAATCGACCGCATCAAGCTGGTGCCGTTTGCGGTATATCGCATTTTGCTGGCGCTTGTGATCTGGGTGGTTTATTTCTAAATCATTGATGGAACAAAGAAGAGATGCTGCTATTCAAGCAGCATCTCTTTTTGCTTGCATGATCTTAGCCGCAAGCGCAGTTCAATACTGGCTTCCGGGCGGCGCCAGTTTCGTCCAGACGCGTCACCGGAGTGGTGTACGGTGCGTTCCGTAACATTTCCGGATTCGTTTCGGCTTCCTTGGCGATGGCGATCATGACGTCAATAAAGCCGTCCAGCGTTTCCTTACTTTCGGTTTCCGTCGGTTCAATCATGATACATTCCTCTACGTTCAGCGGGAAGTAGATGGTTGGCGGATGATAGCCGAAATCGAGCAGCCGCTTGGCGACGTCCAGCGTGCGGATGCCGTACTTCGCCAGCCCGCTGCCGGACATGACGAATTCGTGCTTACATGGTTGATCCGGGTACGGCAATTCGTAATAAGGCGCCAAGCGTTTCATCATGTAATTGGCGTTTAAAACGGCATTTTCCGAGACTTGGCGAAGTCCATCAGGGCCTAAGCTGCGGATATAAGCATATGCGCGAACCAGGATGCCAAAATTACCGTAAAAAGCTTTCACCCGGCCAATCGAGCTGCCCGATCCACTCTCAGCGCCACCTGCGGCCTCTTCGGAGCGAGCACCGCGGATGGCGTACCGCCCGGATTCGTCCTTGACGATTCGGGGTTCAGGCAGAAACGGTATGAGCCGCTCCTTGACGCCAACTGGACCGGCGCCCGGACCACCGCCGCCATGCGGGGTGCTCATCGTTTTGTGCAGGTTGAGGTGCACGACGTCAAAGCCCATATCGCCAGGGCGGGCGATCCCCATGATGGCGTTGGAGTTCGCGCCGTCATAATACAGCAATCCGCCGGCTTCGTGCACAATGTCGGCGATCTCCAGGATCTGTTCCTCGAACAAGCCCAGCGTGTTCGGGTTGGTGAGCATCAGCGCAGCCGTGTCCTCGCCAACGGCGGCGCGCAGCGCGTCCAGGTCCACCATGCCGCGCTTGGTGGACGGGATGGTCACCGTCTCGAAGCCGGCGACTGAGGCGCTGGCTGGGTTCGTGCCGTGCGAAGAGTCCGGCACGATCACCTTGGTGCGTTTCTCGCCGCGGCTTTCGTGGTAAGCGCGGATCATCATCAGGCCGGTCCATTCCCCGTGGGCTCCGGCCGCCGGTTGCAGTGTCACGGCATCCATACCGGTGAGTCCGGCTAAATCCTGCTGCAGACGGTACATCAGTTCAAGTGCCCCTTGCACACTTTCCTCCGGTTGATAAGGATGGATTTTTGCCAGGCCAGGGTAACGTGCAACATCTTCATTCACCTTCGGGTTGTATTTCATCGTACAGGAGCCGAGCGGATAGAAACCGTTGTCTACCCCGAAATTCCGGCGGGACAACGCGGTATAATGCCGAATCACGTCAACTTCATAAACTTCGGGAAAAGCGAGGTCTTCGCTCCGCAGCATGCCCTTGGGGACGAGCTCTTCCTTCGGGGTGGTTGGGACGTCGCATTCCGGCAGAGAATAGCCGATCCGCCCAGGGCGGCTGCGCTCAAATATCAACAATTCATCAGATTTCGTCGTCTCTTTTATTTCGAGCATATTGATTCCTCCAGTACGCGGGCGAATTGGTCAATTTCCGCTTTGCTGCGCTTCTCCGTCACGGCGACCAGCAGATGGCCGGCGAGTTCAGGATAGCTGCGTCCCAGATCGTACCCGCCGATAAATCCGGCGGCAAGCAGATCTCGCTGCAGTTTGGTCAGATCAGTCCCCTCTGGCAACTGAAGCACAAACTCGTTGAAAAATGGTGACTCAAAAGCGGCGCTTACGCCAGGGATAGCAGTGAACACCTGTTTGGCATAATGGCTTTTCTGCAAATTCAGCTCTGCTACTTCAGCCATGCCTTGCTTACCCATCACGGATAAGTAAACGGAGGCAGCCAAGGCAAGCAACGCTTGGTTGGAGCAGATGTTCGAGGTCGCTTTTTCGCGGCGAATATGCTGCTCGCGGGCTTGCAGGGTCAGGACGAACCCGCGCTTGCCATTGCGATCGGTGGTCTGCCCAACGATCCGGCCAGGGATCCGGCGCATATACGTTTCAGATACGGCAAAGAAGCCGCAGGTTGGACCGCCAAAGGAGGGGGCCAGCCCCAAAGGCTGGGCGTCACCAACGACGATATCGGCACCAAGCTTCCCTGGCGCTTCCAGCAGGCCCAGAGCGAGCGGATTACTGCTGACGATCAGCAAGCTCCCTTGGGCATGAGCTAGTTCGCCAATGGCTCGAAGATCTTCCAGGGAGCCAAAGAAATTCGGGTTTTGGATCAAGACAGCTGCGGTGTCCTTAGTGATGGCCGCAGTAAGTGCCTCGCGATCGGTCACACCTTGTTCCCAACCAACCTCAACGATCTCCAGGTTCAAGCCGTGGGCGTAAGTGGCGAGCACCTCGCGTGCTTCCGGATGGACGGTGCGGGAGACGACCAGCTGTTTGCGTCTGGTAGCCGCTGCGGCTAGGTTGCCAGCTTCCGCTAATGCGGTGGCTCCGTCGTACATGCTCGCATTAGCGACCTTAAGGCCAGTCAGCTCGCAGATGTACGACTGGAATTCAAATATTGCCTGCAGCTCGCCTTGGCTGATTTCCGGTTGATAGGGTGTGTACGCGGTATAAAATTCCGATCGCGACACGACGTGTTGAATGACGGAAGGGATGTGATGATCATAAATTCCGGCACCTAGAAAGCTGGTATACCGGTCGGTGTCGGCGTTGCGCCCGGCCAGTTCGGATAAGTGCCGGATCAGCGCGTATTCGTCTAGACGGGGAGATACCGGGAGTTCCCCTTGAAAGCGAATGTTCTCCGGGATGTCCTTGAACAGTTCCTGGACGGAGCTTACGCCGATCGTTTGCAGCATCTCCGCTTGATCTTGTTCGGTTAATGGTAAATAGCGATGTTTAAGCATCTGGTTTCGTGTTCTCCTTTCACCGCTTGGCGGCAGGGTTTTGGCGATAGAACGGCAACGGGACGACCTTGGCCTTCAGCCGCTTGCCACGGATGTCGACCTCTACGATCGTGTCGGGGTCGGCATAACGGGTGGAGAGGATCGCCATTCCGAGGTTTCTTTTCAGCGTTGGCGATTGCGTACCTGTCGTGACTTCTCCGATTGGTTCCTCTGATCCTTCGGCAAACACCGGGTAATGGGTGCGCGGAATCCCGCGGTCGATCATCTCCAGGCCAACGAGCCGGCGAGGAAGGCCTTGATCCCGCTGCTTGATCAACACATCGCGACCGATGAAGTCGTCATTTTCCAGCTTCACGAATCGGTTTAAGCCTGCTTCGAGCGGGGTGATCTCAGGGCCCAGCTCCTGACCATACAGCGGCAGGCAAGCTTCAAAGCGCAACGTATCTCTGGCGCCCAGCCCGGCCGGGAGAAGGCCCTGGCTCTCCCCGGCTTTCATCACGACGTCCCAAAGCGCTTGTGCCTGCTCGGCCGCGACATACAACTCGAACCCATCCTCACCGGTATAACCGGTTCTGGACAGCAAGGCGGGGATGCCGGCAATCCGCGCTTCCCGAATAAACGTGAACGGACGCAACGCTCCAGGATCCTCCCCTTCGCAAAGAGGGGAGAGGAGGGAGGCGGCCAGCGGCCCTTGCACGGCAAGCAACGCTGTCTCGTCAGAGGCATTCCGCATGGTTACTCCTTCAGCGGGAAGGTGCTGCTGCAGCCAGTCCCAGTCTTTGTCAATATTCGAGGCATTGACCACCAGCATGTACTTGCCTTCTTCCAGATGATAGATCAACAGATCATCCACCACACCGCCATTGGGATAGCAGAGCAAGGTGTATTGGGCTTTTCCCGGTTGAAGCAGGGTCACATCGTTAGTGGTCATGTGTTGCAGAAAGCGTTCCGCCTCAGGACCCTCCACGTAAAATTCACCCATATGCGATACGTCAAACAGACCGGCGCGCTCGCGCACGGCTTCATGCTCTTTCTGGATGCCGCTGAACTGCACCGGCAGCTCCCAACCGCCGAAATCGATACAGCGGACTCCTTCATAACGCGCATATCCGGGATAGAGCGGCGTACGCCGCAAAGCGGATTCGGACATTACCATCACCTCGTAAGGGCCGGATCGGCCAATTTTTGAGAACAGCAAAAAAAGGACAGGCCAAAGAAAACCCGCTAACCTGCATAGAGAGGTCTAACGGTTCTTCCAGGCTCTGTCCTTTGTACCTGAGAGTTACCCTGCTTAGAGCTCAATGCTCGCGCAGGTTTCCCCTTGGGTGATTCACGTAACGCATACCTCTACGTGAATGCTCTCCAGAGTTGCGTCCGGCAGAGGTCCTTTTGCCTGAGAGATTCACCGCTTCGCGGCTTGCTCCTTCGGCGTTACAATCCCGTAATTGTAATCTCTCCCCCTGCCATCAACCGCAGCTTACACATCTCATTAATACTCAAAATCTGTCTAGATGTCAATAAAGTTATCATAATAATTTTAATTAATTTCGTTTACTGGAAAAGGCTACGCTTACATTTTACTAGACTCTATCAAATGTGTTAATAATATTGACATGAGAGCTAGGTTTGGAATAATCTGAACGAGGGAAATACGCAGATGAATCTTCCACAAAGTTTAAGGTACGCTAGATCATCCGAAAGAGGAGGAGCAAGCTTTGGCTAGTGAGATCAGGGAAAACGTGTTGTACAGCGATGAGCATGAATGGGTGCTTGATTTGGGGGATGGGACGGTGAAGATCGGCATCTCCGACGTAGCCCAACATCGGCTGGGCGACATTGTGTTCGTGGAGCTGCCCGAACCGGGGCAGGAATTCGAAGCGCAGGAAGGCATCGGAACGATCGAATCCGTGAAGACGGTGGCCGATTTGTTTACGCCGGTCAGCGGGACGGTGCTGGCGGTGAACCGGGAGCTGGACACCGCGCCGGAGCTCGTCAATGAAGAGCCCTATGATGGGGGCTGGATGGTCCATATTCGTTTGAAGGAGGACGCTAACGTCGCGTTGGCGAACTTGATGGACGCGAAGGCGTATGCGGAATTTATCGAGAGATAAATCAAGATCTTAGGTAAATGTAAAAAACTCGCGGTCAGCGTAATTGCGGGAGCTGCTGATGGTAGTTTAATCACTCCGCTTATCGCTTGTCGCGAGTTTTTTTAGGCATGATGCCCTTTGGGAGGCAACAGCAGGGAACGGTACAGCGCTTCAAACATAAACTCCAGCGCTTCCAGATGGCGCTTCGCCTCAGCGATGTTGGTTCCCCAGACATAGACCCCGTGATTTTGCAGCAGCAACGCCGGCACACGGGTATCTAGACTGCTTGGGATTTGCTTGAGGATGGCCGGGAGCTCAGCGGCGTTTGGCAGAATTGGCACTCGAGCCTCCGTCTGTGGCTCCCAGATCTCTAAGCTTTTGAGCAGCTCGTTCCCCTTGAGTGGAACGCCGCCATCCGCAGCAAAATAGCCGCTGAGCACGTTGTTGAACGTCGTATGTACGTGCACGATCGCGCCGCAACCGGTCATCCGGTAGATTCTTGAGTGAATCGGTGCATCGGAACTAGGCTTGAGTCGCGTGGGCTCGCAGGGGGCGCTGGCGGCGTCGACGAACAGCGCGCCAACCGAAGGGGAAGGGGCCGCTGACAGCTCCGACCAATATGTCTCGTCGGCCGTTATGGCAAACACAAACCGGTCCGGCGCATATCGCCCGACCCGCATCGACAAGCTGCCGCTGGAAGCGGGAAACCAACCGCGGGCAGCAAGCTCCTCCCGCAGGCGTTGGATGGCGTCCAGCGCCGCTTGTTTTTCTTCCCATGGGATATCGACGTAGTTCATGCTGCCGTCCCCCTTTCCTATTGGCCTTACGCACAGTGCGACCATCGCTGCACCATATGGCTGCAGCTTCTTACAAGAGCGCTTGTTTGACGGCTTCGCCCATTTCTTTCGAGCGTTCGGCGGCCCGGTGGACCGCAGCCTTTACGTTTGGCTGAAAGCTGCCGGCTTCCAGCACACCGATCGCCGCTTGCGTCGAACCGTTGGGCGAGGTGATGTCCGCACGCAGCTTGGTAGGCGCTTCTCCGGTTTCTGACATCATGAGGGCAGCGCCAAGTACCGTCTGTACGGTAAGATCACGGGATTGCTCAGGCGTTAATCCGCCTTCGATGCCCGCTTCAATCATCGCTTCCATCAGATAATAAACATATGCGGGTCCGCTCCCAGATACGCCCGTCAATATTTCCATTTGATCCTCTGGGATCACGCTAACCATCCCTACCGCTTCAAACATTGATAACACTTGGGCGCGCTGTTCCTCGGTGGTCTCCGGAGAGAAGGAGATTCCCGTCGCACCTTGTCCGATGGAGCAGGAGGTGTTGGGCATCGTGCGGGCGACAGCGACCGGGCTGCCAAGCAGCGCTTGAATCGTCGAAATCGATAAGCCAGCGATCAGCGAGACGATCAACTGACCCTCGCGCAGAAGCGGGCCCAATCCTGCCAAAGCTTCGCCGGCATCCTTTGGCTTCATCGCCAGGACGATAATCGATGCATCTCGCAAATAGACCTGTTTTGCGTCCGCTTCAGTCGCTGTTTGGACCTGGTAGGTTTGGGCTAAATAGTTGAGCCGTTCCCGGTTCGAGCGATTCAGCATCACAATTTGATCCGCGCTGGCAACTTGCTTATGGAGCAAGCCGCGTACGATCGCTTCAGCCATCGAACCTGCTCCATAGAAACAGATGGTGGAGGCGGACAGAGAAGGTATTGTTTTCATAGGATATGACCTCCGGTTTTTATTTTGGTTGAAAAAAAGGGGGGACGCCCGTTACTGCCGGATTTGTCCGTTCCCCTGGATGATATATTTACTTGAGGTGAGCGCAGTCAGCCCCATCGGGCCGCGGGCATGCAGCTTCTGGGTGCTGATGCCGATCTCCGCTCCGAACCCGAACTCGAATCCGTCGGTGAAGCGAGTGGAAGCGTTATGGTACACCGCCGCAGCATCAACTTCTTGCTGGAACCGTTCGGCATTCGCGCTGTCTTGGGTCACGATACACTCGGAGTGCTTCGTGCCGAAGCGGGCGATATGCGCCATCGCTTCGTCCAGATTACGAACGATTTTCACGTTGAGTATATAGTCGTTATACTCCGTGGCATAATCCTCATCCGTCGCGGGTACTGCCCAAGAGATAAGCTGTCTTGCGGCCTCATCGCCCCGCAGTTCAACCCCGGCTTCCTTGAAGCGATTCGCCAGCTCAACCAAATGTTGTGCGGCGAACGCCTCATGCACCAGCAGCGTTTCCATCGAATTGCAGACCGAAGGACGCTGAACTTTGGCATTCATCGCGATCTCTGTCGCCATCACAGGATCGGCCGAGGCATCCAAATACGTATGACAGATCCCGGCACCCGTCTCGATGACTGGAACTGTGGCATTATGCACGACCGTCTGGATCAGCGAGCTGCCGCCGCGCGGAATCACGACGTCCAGCAATCCGTTGAGCTTCAGCATTTCGTCAACAGAGGCGCGGTTTGGATCCTCGATCAGTTGAACAGCATCAACCGGAACTTGCGTTCCCGCAAGCGCTTCGTGGATAATCTTTAAGATTTGTCGGTTGGAGGACAAGGCGGAGGAGCCGCCGCGAAGCACAACGGCATTGCCTGTCTTCAGGCATAAGCCCATGGCATCTACCGTTACATTCGGCCGCGCTTCATAGACGATCCCAATGACGCCAAGCGGGACGCGGCGTTTGATGATATGCAGCCCGTTCGGACGGTTGATCGTTTCCATTACATCGCCTACCGGGTCAGGCAACTCGACGATTTGCCGCAGTCCTTCAGCGATCCCTTCAATGCGCGCATGGGTTAATGCCAGGCGATCCAATAAGGAAGAAGATGTCCCGTTATCCCGTCCCCGCTGCAGATCCTCTTCATTGGCCGCGAGGATCGCATCGCTGTTGCGAACAAGCGCATCGGCGACTGCCAGCAGAGCGTCGTTTTTTTGCGCCGTTGTCAGACGATTCAGAACTGACACGGCCGTTCCGGCCAGCTTCGCTTTTTCTCTTACTTCACTCATAGGTATACCTCCTCGTATAGTATCTTTAAAAAGCTCTTTTAGGTTCATTTCCATCCCCCCGG
>NZ_JAWDJI010000241.1:0-24386 GCF_032465655.1 Paenibacillus sp. 3LSP
GACGGAAAGCGAAATGTGGGGGCCGTACACAAATGAAGATTACAGTACCAAACCGCTTAATGGCGGTAATGGGGTAAATCATCCGTCAACTATCGGCCTTGATCAAGTTTATGTCCCGGCTTTGCGGGAGTGGGTCGAAGACTTGAGCAACGCGCAAATGCCTACTATGATCGAGAAACAACTCATGCCTATGGTGCAAACACCGTCATGGCAAACGGGCGCCACCACCACAACGACGTCTGGAGCAAACCTCCGATACTTTAACGCACTTAAAACAGATTTTCCGCAGATAATGACGCTGCAAAAATCGGATGGGACATACCTTAAATTTAGACCGGATATCAAGAGTTTTGGTGCTGCCGTTGGTTTGCTTGCCGGTGAGTTTGCGGCATATAACGTGGACAATGTTACACAGGTCGTTTATGCATTTACGGGCTCGGCTGACGCTAACAGATTAACGAGTTATCGTAGTGTATTGACGTGACCAATAGGACGAAATAGCGTATCAAAAGAACAAAACCCGGAAATAAAAAATGCTATATTAAGTAAATAATTTACACAAAATAGGAGATTGATTTATAATAGAGTCGAATCGGCCGATTCTATTAAGCTAAGAAGGGTGGAAGAACATGAAAATCAAGAAGATTTTGGGAGTTCTTTTTACTTCGATGCTACTACTAACAATGTCGACTTCCGTTTTTGCTGCTGATGTAACTCCGAATGCAATTGGAATTGGTGATACACGGGAGCAGGCTATTACCTTATTCGACAATACCATGTATACTTTATACAACTCAGGACCAAATGATTATGATTGGTATAAGTGGACAAATGATACTGGTACGGATAGATTTTTTAATGCCACACTATATCCCACAGCAAGCGGAACATCATTAAATATGGGGGTAATTATTTATTATCCTAGTAGTAATATTGAGTCGACTTTCATTCCTGGGCAAAGAAATGTTCCGAGTAATGGTGTAATTATAGAAAATCTATATATACCTGCTGGAGCAGTTGTGTATCTGAGGATTGGGAATGATTTATCGGGTACGGTTCAATACAACTTTAACATTCTTACTACTGTTCCAGGAAGCAAGTGATATTTCATTAAATAGTAAGAGGCACTCTTTTATGGGTGCCTTTTTTATTTAGTTACACGGGGAAGGAGTGACGGCATGTTCGGCGGACCATTTAACAGGTTGCCATTTAACCGTCCATTTAGCGTTGAAACCGTCTTTTCTGTCGTATTTGAATCTGATCCGGCATTGGAGACGTTGATGAATCTCGACATGACCATTTCCGCCTCATTTGAAACGGAAACCGAACTGGCCGCGGATATGACGCGAGAAATCCAATTCGGGACCATGTTTGAGACCGCATCCGAGATGGCCATACAGATGATTCGAGAACGTCTCTTCGCAGCAGGTTTTCAATCTGAGACGGCGATGGCGGCAAAAATGTCCTTATACCACGTTGATTCCATTGAGTTCATAGGCGAATTCAAGCCTGGCGACAAGATCGTAATCGACAGCGAAAAATTCAAGATCACGAGGAATGGTGAAAACGTGTCCGACCTTTACGTTGGAGATTTTTTCGACCTGAACCTTGGCACGAATAACCTAACCTGGACGGACCCGGCTACAGGGCGGACGATTCGTTTCCGCATCACTCATCGTGACAAGTTCTTGTACTAGGGGGCGATATCTTGCCAAACCCAACAATGCAGGTATTCGACAAAAATTTTAAGCGGCTGGGCACCCTGATCGATGCCTATGGTATTGAACGACGAAGACGGCTCAACTCCGATTATGAGCTGTCTTTTTTTGTGCCCATGTCCTCGGACGATTATCTGGAAAAAATCCAGATGAAAGGCCACGTTCAGGACGAGCGCGGCCAGTATTACGTGATCAACAGCCGTAAGCGGGATCGGTCGAAAAAGAAGCTGACGGCCCTGATCACCGCTACGCACGTCATGTTCAAGCTGAACGATTACAAGGTGCCGTACGATGATTACATTGCCGAGGCTTACGGAGTGCACATCTCCACGTTGCTTGACAAGATCAGCGGGTGGACCGGTGGCCGGTTCACGTTTCAGGTACATGACACTTTTGATCTTTGGGACATCAAGGATTTTGGCCGGACGACCGCTTTGGCAGCTCTCAATCAGGTGATCAACTTGTTTGGTGCTGAGATCCGGCCGGACAACTTCGTGATTCACGTCCATAAAAAGATCGGCTCCCAAGCGGAGCGATACGAGTACCGGACGAAGAAGAACATCATCTCCGACTCCTATAAGGACGACGCTACCGGTTTGGTCACTCGTATGTTTGCCCAGATGAAGGATGGCCGGACATGGATCGGAATGTCCGCCGACAACCTGACGGACGAAGAGCGCAGCCTGCTGCAGTCTGTCCCGGGAGCCATCCAGGACGGTAAGGTTATGGTCAACTACTTGTTGTCACCATACGTCAACTACTGGGGAAGCGACAGCGTCCCGTATTTCGACGGAGAAAACGTCCAGCAGGACATCGAGGATCCGATCGAGCTGCTCAAGTCCACCCGGGAGGAGCTTCGGAAGAAGGAGATGCCGGAACTGGAGATCAGTCTCGACGCTGCGGATCTGCATAAGATCGACCGCGACGAGCGGCCGCCGGACCTCGGTGATGCGGCGACCGTCTATGATCCAGACATGGAGATGCACCGGATCGCTGTTCGGATCGTGGAGCTGACAGAGTACCCGTATTCGATCGACCAGCACTCGAAGGTTACACTGGCCAACTTCGCTTTGAAGGACGATATCGATTTGATCGCAGACTTGGAGCGTTCTCGGAAGGTGATGGAGAACCTGCTTTCCGGCGGCCGGATCCGGGCGGACGCCTTTGAGGCTTTCGCGCGGCAGGCGGTTATCGATATCAACAACAGTAAGACGGAGCTGATCTATCCGCCGGAAGGTGGTATCCTTGCCCAGGAGAAAACCAATCCGCTGGAGCAGGTGCGGCTGACCTCGAAGGGAATCGGGATTTCGACGGACGGCTGGCAGACGGTTCGAACGGCAATTACGGCCCGCGGGATCGCGGCGGAGCTCATTACTGGCCAGCTAGGTACATTCGTCTCTATGCTCATCGGTAGCGGGAATGACATTGTGCAAATTAATACGAAAGGCATCGCAGCCGGCCACGCTGACTTTAACAGTGCCCCTTTCAGGGTGGATATGAAGGGGAATCTGGTCGCCAACAAGCTGACGGCGAACAGCGCGCAGATCAACACTTCGAACCTCAACTCGTCAACCTGGAAGGATGGGTACTTTACCGGGAATATTACGGCACAGGGGGAAATCACCGGCGGAACGCTGACTGGTGCGTTGATTCGAACGGCAGCAAGCGGTCAGCGCATTGAGGTCAGCTCGCCTGGACTTAAGGCAATCGATAATGCCGGTCGCACGCGGATCTCAATTTCCCAATCTGGCAGATATGGCGTCGCCGGAACGGAGTACTTTGACGACAGAGGAGCGTTTCAGGGGATTATCGCCGGCCTTGATGATGGTTTCTATATCGAGGCTGCGCAACGGATAAACCTCTATGCCCCAAGTATCGACTTCAACGGTGGTACTACTGACTTCATGACAGATGTGGAGTTTTTGTCTGATGTGGACTTCTCCTTTGCTGATAACGTGAGAGGCCTTAATATTTCGTCTATTTCCGGTCTTTCATCAAGACTCTCAACAATCGAGTCATCGGTCACCTCTAAGGCAGGCATTAGTAGTCAGACCGGGGTTGCTGGTCCATATAACTGCGGCATACCGATTGGAACTAAATTAGCTACTTCAGATGGTGGTTTTGTGACGTGGGCCGGTGTCCCTGCTCATACTCATACCCAACAACCATGATCATTTTCTCGCAACTCTAAAAATGTCGTATACTGGAAGTGAAATTTATTCTAGGGGGAGTAGTCCATGAAGAAGTTCATCTCCGGTTTAGTTGTTGGTGTGTTGTTATTTGCAAGTACTACTGTTTTTGCGGATTCTGCAAAAAGCTTATTGGGGAAGAAGGTGCAAGGAACGTTTGATGTATCGTTCAACGGTCATCAAATTGGTTCAGCACCAGTTATTGACGGATCAACCTATTTGCCAGTAAGGAGTATTTCTGAAGCTGCTGGGATTAATATTTCGGTAGAAGGGAAGAGGATTGAATTGACCACAACTGACGAAATTGTACCGACTGTTACTGATGCAGAAACAGATGCTAAAAATCGGTCTAATGCAGAGATTTCTGCCCAAATAGGCCTATTAAAAAATAAAATACAAACTTATGAATCAAACATTAAAATCGAACGCGATGAAGTCCTTACTCCACTTGAAGAAAAACTAAAAGAGTTGGAAACTGCCCCTCAGACAGGAAACTCTAGACAAGCCATCACAAATATCGAGAAAAAAATTGCTGATAGTAACGCTAACATTACAAAGATGCAAGCGGAGATCGACGCAGCCGAGGCCGAGATTAAGCAACTTGAGGCACAATTGAATAAGTAAAAAAGAGCCCCTCGGGGCTCTTTTCAATTTAGGTAGCCTTACGTTCGATACTATACTTAAAGGGGGTACGCTCAATGCATATGAATCGATTAGAAAGCGCTCGTCAATATTTACGAGCGCTTGAGTTATTTTCCCTGCATTTCGTGGACCGTAGCGAGCTTGTAGAAGCAGGGCTTTTGGATACTGAAACACAAATGCTGACAAGTAAAGCGCATGCCTTTATTGATAACACGCATGAAGGTGAGCGATGGAAGAAAGTTAGAGCAGCGACAGATTCCTTAGACGAAGCAGTCAGGTTAGCCGACCAATTTGCACGCGAAGATGCCGGCTTACTCTAGGCCTAGCGCTTTTTTTGCATACGATTCGGCTAAGCCAGCCATTATATTTAACGCTACAATGCCTGCTGAATCAGCTTTTTCTTTGACTTTTTTCCAACGAGAAGGTTCACGAATGTTATCGAGGAATAAGTGTCCAGTATAGGTCAATCCACGAACTTTGATGACTCGCCCAGCTGGAGAAATCAAGTCTTGACCGATTGTTTCTATAAACCCTGCTTCTCTTAATTTTGAGACACAGTATACTATCTCTTCATATTCGTATTTACTTAGGTTTTCATGCTGATGTAGTCCCGGGGTCAACGCTATTGCGTCAAGCGGCAGGGTCTCCTCGATCGTCAGCAAAAGATCACGCACACAGTCATGGTTCAGTCTCAACTGCATCACCACCTTGATTAATTATCACGGAAAACGGTCGTTTTTATTTCTTTCGACGATCAGGAAGTGTTTCCCTCGAGAACGCAAGTTCGGCTAATAATAGACGATATTGAGGTATGCGATACGATATGTTAAGATAAGAATAGAAACAAGGAGGCTGCGCCACAGCCTCCCCGGTACAACACTTGGGTGGGATACCTCCAAGCAAGTGCGTGAAAATAACCCGCTCCTTGGCGCTAACCTGGGCGGGTTATTTTCGTTTATTCAGATAGGTGAGTAGTGCGAGAAGAAACATCCCGAGCATAATCACTTCTGATAACGAAAAATTCATCGGCATCACCTCCGATCTGGAGGCGATACTTCCCACCCAAGCTCAGTTGTACAAGCCATATTATACCATGAGTCTGCGAATCCCGCAGGCTCTTTTCTTTTGCCCGGAAAGGAGGTGAACCCTTTGGCAGTTGTTACGAAAGTGGACGTGTCGATCGATCTGCAGCACCCTGTACGCGAGGTATCGGACATCATTACGTTGATCCTTGGGATGTACCCGGGGCGAGAGATCGAGATCTTACGGGGAATCGATAACGAGGTAGGGTCTGCGTTGGCCCGACTGGAACATGCAGCGGCGGCGCCGGCGGCTGAGGCGGAGAATGAACGGCCTTCTGAATAGATAGAGAAGTAGAATGGGGGATGAGGGATGGAAAATGAAGTGGTACGGTATTTTTTAAGCCAAGGGCCATTCGCGGCGCTGTTTGTGTGGCTATTAATTTACGTGATGCGAGCAAACAAGGAGCGGGAGGGGCGGTTGCAGGACCTGCTGGATAAGTTTTCGGACAAGTATGACGTGATCATCGGGGAGCTGCGGGACATCAAGGAGCGATTTCCCAGGCATCACAGGGAGGGATGATTGAAATGTACAAAACCAAATACCCGATCGAGCGCCGTTACATTACCAAGCGTTCGAATACGCGGCCAGGCACCCGGTTAACCACCGGGACGCCGGTTTTTTTCGTAGCGCATGATACGGGCAACCCGGGAGCTACGGCGGACAACCATTACAACTACTTTAACAACCTGACCGATCGCTCGGCTTCGGCCCATGTCTTTATCGATGACACGAAGATTCTGGAGATCATCCCGACCGGCACCGGGGCGGAACCGGCGGAAAAAGCCTGGCACGTCCTTTACAACGTGACGACCGACAATGACCTGTTCGGCTATGATGCCAACGACGCGGCCCTTGGGGTTGAGCTTTGTTACGGTGGCCGGATCACATTTACAGAGGCGTACAAGCGGTTTGTGTGGTATCTGGCCTATTGCTGCGACAAGTGGGGCAAGAACCCATCGACGCATATAGCCAGCCACAAGCAGCTGGACCCAGCACGTAAAGCAGACTGCGAGCAAGCACTCAAGGCAGGCGGCAAGACGCTCAAGGATCTCATCTATGACGTCGCCGCAGAGCTGGCTGCGCCGGTCACTCCGCCGGACTTTGTCCCGCTGCCGGCCGGGATCGCCCAGGCATTGATCGACAACTATGTATCTCCGGCATGGTTTGCATCGCAAAAGGCCGGGGACGAGATTGGTAAGACTCACTTCCACAACTTGGCCAACAACCTCAGGCTGGCCGCTGGCATCCCGTTGACACCCGGGGCGGCCGCAGGGCCGCTGGCCAAGCTGCCAAAGAGCAACGCCCAGGAGATCATTATCCGCTGGCTCTCTCCGGCCTGGTTTAAGGCGCGGGACGAGGGGAACAAGGAACGGGCGCAGCACTTTAATAATCTGGCGAATTACCTGCGGCGTGCTGCGGGTATCCCGGTGGAATAAAGATGTGGGTCGTGACAAACAAGGGGGATCAAGATTGCCGCCTGCTGGCTGACCGGCATTATTCTCGGCAGAAAGTTGGGTCCAGACAGTTCTGCCGTCCTGGGCGTAACTTGGTCCTCCGGACAGCCGCCGGCGATGCTGTTTGGGTTACATGGAGCGGCATCCGCGACGATAGTTTGGACGCCTGGGAATGTACGATTTTTCGTAACGAAAGTGACTATCGCAGCTCCGACCTGATTCGAGAGGCCGTGGAAATAACCCTCCGGGAATGGGGTGGGGCTCCGCCAGACGGCATAATCACATACGTTGATCAATCCAAAGTCCGAAGCAGTAATCCGGGCTTTTGTTTTTTAAAAGCAGGATGGGAAAAGTTTGGCAGGAGTAAACGGAGAAATCTACTCCGATTACAATTTAAAATTTGAGAGGAGAACTGATAATCATGGAAGTATTGAATAACGTAATGGCCTTTGCGTCGGTGCTGGCTGTGTTTGTGCTGGCATTGGTGCAACTTGTAAAGACTACCGTCAACCTACCGAAAAACATCGTCCCGCTGATCGGGGTGGTGATCGGCATCCTGGTCGGTGCAGCCGCATCCCCGTTCACGGATCTAGATCTGGTGTTGCGGCTATGGGCCGGTGGCTTGGCCGGGTTGTCGGCTACGGGGCTATTTGAGCTCGGGTTGAACAAAAGAGATGGAGGTACGAAGGAATAGACAGTGATATATTAGAAATAGAAATCCGAAATTACCGGCAAGCAGACCTGCTAGTTTATATACTGGCAGGTCTTTTTTTTGCTTTATGTTAAGATTGGCTATATTTTATGTTACAGTAATTTTTATTTTGTATTTAACAATTGACATACTTTCTTTATTGGGTAAAAATTGAGAATAAATGATACTCTCAAATTTTCCCATTATATATAAAGAAGGGCTGTATTGCTTTTGAATAATATCCCTAATTTTTTTGATGGATACCATTTACCTGAAGGGGTTCATGAGTGTACAATAAATGATATAGAACAAATGTTCTTATTCACGGAGAAGAGAAAAAAAGTTTGGAGAATGTTCAAAGGGTTAATCAATAGACTTATTGATGTCGGATTAACTCCAAAAGCAATATTAATTGACGGGAGCTTTGTTACAGGAAGAAATGAACCTGGTGATGTTGATTTTGCGGCGTACATTCCTCCAGAGGTTGTTTCTGAAGCATATGCTACCATGGATGAGCATGATAAGCAGGCAATTTCCTTGTTCTTGAATCCAAAAAATCAATTGGCCATTAGAAATATGTTCGGGGCCCACTTACTTTTGGCTGATTCAGAGGATATGCTGAATCAGTGGGCTTACTTTTTCTGCTCCGGCGGATCATACGGTAAGCTTAGGGATAAGGACCCTGAAAGAGACCCAGATTGGGTTATAGTTCCTCGAAGCAAGGGTATACTTAAGGTATACTTAGATGGAGGTGAAATCTGATGGTTATTGACACCTTGTCAGAAACAATTGAAAAATTAAAAGAAGCCCAAAGACACTTGGAAAGAATAAGATCAACTTATAAAGATAATTCGGAATTACTCAACTTTTATGAACCTTCGGCAAAGTATTTAGTGGACAGCCTGAAAGAGCGTCTTAATGAGTTGTTAGCTGAGGAAGTCGATTTAAAACTATCGCAACCTGACAAGGATGTTGACCTTTGGATTCGAATCAATGGCGAGGACTTTAAATCGGGCAAAGGACCAATCGGCTTAGTTGGTAATTTCTTAAGCAAACTATCTAACGCTAGTAGGCAATCCTTAACCTTAATTGCAAAAGCTCGCAACATTGATCTTAAGTCTTTTACAAATGAGTTTCCACTCTCATTTGACCTTGCTACAACTGCTACAGGGAGTCTAAAGTTAGGCTTGAAATCACCTGATATAAAAGTAGATAGTGACGATGAACAACTGGATATATTTAGTTATAATAAAGACCCGTGGGAAAAACTTAGAGAACTTGCAATCCAAAATGAAATGGCTGTTGAGTCGATGCAACTGATATTATCCGCACTTGCCTCAGCAGAAGATGAAGAAATTTTTAATGAGTTAGTCAAAAAATATGATGAAAGAGATATATTAAAGATTATTCACTATGCTATGCAAGTTACACCTAGTTCTCATTCAAATATTGAACAAATATCTTTTGAAGGAAACAACATAATTTTTCAACAGCGTACAGTAACTACAACAAAACATACACGTAAACAGTTATCCAAACAAGCAAAAAAACTAGTGAATAAAGAATTTGTTCGTGGAAAGGGAAAAGTTCGTGGCATTGATTTAGACGATAAGAGTTTAATTATCCGTCCATTTGTTTACGAAGGTGTTAAGCATGATGAAGTAAGATGTTACTTATTAAATAATGATGGTGAACAGAGTCTTGAACGATTCCTAAAGAAAAGAGTCAAGGTTTCTGGCTATGTTGTTTATTCAAGTAATAATAAATTATTGCGGCTAGAGGCTGAAGAAATAACTGTAGAAAAATAGAAAACAATCCCGCTAAATCTTAACTGGTTAGCGGGATTGTTTCACAATGAATCTCTCAAACACCGGACTCCGAAGCATTCCCGCGCGAGTCCAGTTTCGCATCTTGACCCTCACAGGCGGAAAAGCCCGCTGACCTAATTGGTTGGCGGGCTTTTTTCTATTTCATCTTCTTTCGATAAGGAACCTTTCTCATTTCCTGAACCCATACCATGCCTTCAAAGCTATCGAATCCTCCAGCATCAAGAATACACTTCGTTTTGGTTTATTTGTTCGTGGTTATGCCTCTGTCTCGCTCGCCGGTTTCCCGGGTCATGGCGCCGTGGCTCGCACATTTATTGGAGAAAGGGGCCGCAGCCCCTTAAATTACAGTTTGAGGATGAGTAGACGGAGTTTATCGCTTTTGATGTTCTTTGCGATGCTCTCTTTGTAGGCTTGAATGTGCTGTTCATTCGCCCCGCGAGCTACGCGTTTTGCAATCACTCTTTTAATCGCCTCAATTTGATGGTTCATTTTATTACCTCCGTTATTAAAAATATCAACTTCCTGATATAAATATAGCACATGTTGATATAAGAAGTCAACAAAAATTATTAACTAGTTGATAATTTGTTATTCCTAGTGTATAGTTGTTTCAGGAGGTGTTTGGAATGGTCATTAATCACCTTAGTGAGATCATGGGGCGCAAGCGCCTGAAAATAGCTGATGTAGTAGCCGGAACCGGATTGGCAATCAATACAGTCTCCGGATTGTATCATGATAAGGTCAAACGAGTGGACTTAGAGACGCTCGATAAACTGTGCGACTTTTTGGAAGTAGGAATCGGCGAAATCCTGGAACACGTGAAGGAGGGGTCCTGATGCGGGAAATCGAGTACAAGGCCCACGGCAATTTACTGATCCCATTTGTCTATGTCGATATGGATAGCTTGATGGATAATTACGACTGGTTTATGATTGGGGTTAAGCAAGTGCGGCGTAAGAAAAAGAAAAGAGGAGCCTAATTGCTCGGCTCCTCTTCCGCGCTTACTTGCTGTTGCGCTTGCCTTTCATTCGGAGGTACAGGTCGTAAGCCCGTTGTTCTCCGAGAGTGAGGCGATACCGGTCAAGTATCTGCGCCTCACGTTTTCTGAACTCCTCCTCGGTAATCCGTCCCAACTGCATTTGGTGACGTGCTACCCGCAGGAGGTGTTCGCGTTTTTGGAGCTTTTCAAAAGCTTCTATGAGCTGCTTTTCCATCCTGTTTCTCACCTCCTTAGGAAGTTATTTCTATCAACTTCCTGATATAAATATAGCACATATTTATATATGAAGTCAATAAAAAATATCAATTAGTTGATATTTTTGTATATCATGTTTGCATAAAGTCCATCAGGATACATCTCCGGGTGAGCTTTTATTTTTCGTCTTCTCGGCGTATAATACAAACAAACGTTCGCAAAATGGGGTGATCAAATGTTGAACGATTTGGAGCGTAAACTGCTCCGGGTCTTGTTTAATTTCTCAAAGCAAACGCACCGGATGCCGACGATCAAAGAATTGGAGATAAAGACGGGTAGGAGCAAGCAAGACATTTACGCGGGCCTGCGTGTCCTAGTAGAGCAGAGATACATCTTTTGGCCGGATAATCCGCGTTTGGACACGATCGTAATTTTGGAGGCGTGGGAGCGGGAGACAACAGCTAAACCAAAACTGCAGAAGTCCAGCGGAAATATTGATTACTGGATAAAGTATTGAGTAAAAAAGGGGGAGATTTAATTTGTCGGACAGCGGCGAAGTTATAGAAGTTATAGTTGAAGCATTTGATTTGCTATGGTCAAATGGAATAAAATTAAAAGAAAATGTATTGAGTCAACTTGAATTGCGTGAAAAGCTCGCCGAGTATCCAGATTCCCAACTAGTAACCCCGTTCAGTGGAATGCTAAAGATGCCTTGGACTTTTGATGGCAAGAAACTAACCGAGGATGAACGAGAAAAGATGCTCAATCTAATGGTATTTGTTCTTTTATTCGATTATCCTAAATCAAAGCCATCGTCTAAATCTCGCTAAATTTGCTAACGGATTTGCTAACATAAATTCTGAAATCGAGAAAAACTATATACGAAAAAACGCTGTATAAATCGAAGTAACAAAACATAGAAATACTAAGAAATACGATTCCACAAGCTCAGTTGGTTAGAGCGGTCGGCTCATAACCGATTGGTCACAGGTTCGAGTCCTGTAGGGCCCATAAGTGCAAAACCCTCTTGCTTTGGCAAGGGGGTTTTTGCTTTTCAATCATTAAAATCAAAGTTTCGTAGATTCCTGTTGAGCGTTTTGTAGTAGGCCATTTTTTTGTGAATAAATGAGACTTTTCTGAGCGTAAGAAGATTCAAGCCTCTCCAAATCATCAGGTAAAACAAAACCTGCCCAACCTCTTTTCCGTCATGGATAATCCCTGTTCGCTGAACGATAAAATTTCTCCTCCTTTTAAAATTGTCGGATAGTACTAGAATATTTTCCAGGCCTCATCTATACGCCAGAACACATCGGGTTTTCTATACGGGCTAGCTCAATGGTAAGTTTCAGTATTTGGGAGATCTTTTTATCAAAATAGAAAAAAGGAGCCGTTGTCACAGCTCCCTAAAGATCATTTGACTTGCTTCTGGATCATTAATCGATGGTATTCATTTAGCAATTCATCTAGTTGCTGACTTACCATGATCATTTCCCGATCCGCAAGACGTTTACTTCGGGCAAGATGGTTTAATTCCATCCGGAGCTCTTCAATTTTGAGGATGAGTTCCATGACGAACAACTCCTAGTTGAGGTATTAATGCCATCCGTCCGCTTTCGACTGGTGATTGTCCGACCTCTTCCATGTACTGTCACTGTTCTGCACCAAATTAAAGCGGTACCCTTATGTTTTCTATGTCCGTTTTTGTAAATCCTCCCTAAATCCTGAAATAAAATGCAAAAATCTGTCGATTTAGTGAATTTTATTAAAATTTAAGCTTTTCACGGAAATCAAAAAAGGACCGCACAAGGCGGTCCTTCCAATTTTTATCGAATAGGCGATCACTTGCTGTCCGGAGACGGAGCAGGATGTGCGGCCAAGTATTCCACCGCATGATAGGTCAAGAGAGCCGCTTCTGCGCGGGTAATCAGATCTCCCGGATGGAATTGATTGTTCTCATCCAGCTGGGCGATCCCGAGCACAAGCGCACGTTGAACCGTCCCTTGATAAGAAACCGTCAGCTGGTCATCGTCAGCAAATTCGATTGGTTTGATATTGATCATCGGCAAATCGCCATGCTTCTCCATCGCCAAAATCAGCTGATGGGTAAATTCCTCACGCGTCATAGGCTTGTCCGGATTCACGTTGACGTCAAGATCAAACCCGTTAGTTTGAGCAATCGAGAACGCAGGGGCATACCAGGCATCTTGCTTGACATTGACAAAATAATCACCAGCGTTTTCTGGAGTATCCAACTTCAACCCCAGCAGATTGACGATTAACTGAACGCCCTGGCTAGTCGTCAATTGGTCATCCGGCAGGAAGCTGTCGGCGCTGACGCCGCGAACGATGCCTTTCGCTTGCAGGACAGAAATACTGTCTTTGGCGACAGATTGGCTTACATCTTTAAAGGTCCCTGCAGCAGCAAAGCTTTCTCCAGCCAAAGACAAGCTCAAAATGGCGGCGGCGGACAACAGGGCTACATTACGTTTAAACATGGTGATCACCTCGTCTAGTATTTTTTGACAACCTCTAGACGATGAGTATTGGAAAAGGTTGCAGAAAAAATTAAAAAGATTTTCCAAATGGAATGATTCGCGTCACGTGATGGATTTCGTCGAGATTCACCCAGACGGCCCCTTCTGTTGTGCGCAGATGTACTTTGTCAGGCGCTGAACCCCACTTCGGCAGTCCGGTCATCAATTGTCCGTCATGCAGTTGAATGACCACTTGATGACCCAGCGTAACTGCCATTTTCAATTCGTGCATGAATGCTAACCTCACCTTTCCTGAAATTCAAGCCTTTTTTCGCAAGACTAACCTTAACTTACCATAATTCCTAACTGAATAGTTTATCGGAATAAGACAGCATGAATTTTGGGTTGATATTGATTGGAATTCTGTATATAATCATAAATACGGAATTTTTGAACAAGCCGGGGTGGCGGAATTGGCAGACGCACAGGACTTAAAATCCTGCGGTAGGTGACTACCGTACCGGTTCGAGCCCGGTCCTCGGCATTTGTGAAGATAGAGTGCACTCGTTTATTGAGTGTGCTCTATTTTTTTTATAGGACAAATGGATTATTTTGACGAAAAACGTTACGAAATATCTACTAAATGTCGATATAAAATGGGAGAAGGCTGGAAAAAGGTTCCGGTACATCAGCAATGAGAATAAAGGAGAGGAATCAATGTTGGCTAACAGGAAGATGACGTATTGGATGCTCGTCTTGACGCTCCTCCTTTCGGTACTTGCTCCTACGGGCGCATTTGCAGCATCTGGGGACATCAAGGAGATTAATATCGATGGAGCCGGTACGACCGTTGAACTCGGCGTGGGGAAAACGAAGCAGCTTAAAGTAACGGCTGGGCTTGAAGGGGGCGGCACCAAAGATGTGACTTCTACTGTAACTTGGACGTCCGGTGATGATACCGTAGCCAAGGTTAGTGCCGGCGGTTTGGTCACCGCGCTGAAGAGCGGTACTGCGATCATCACGGCGGAATATAAAAATCCAACGACTGAAGTCGGGTCGGTATCGTCTATTACGATTAAAGTTACAGACACCTACACTGAATTAACTTTGGACTACAAATTAGACGGAAAATATAGTCTGGACACCCCTGACTCCGATCTGACCGTCACCGCTAAGGCGAAGGTGGATAACACGTCTGTGGAACCCAAGGATGTAACGGATGAGGCGGATTGGACTTCCTCGAATACGGGTGTACTGACTGTTGAAAAGGGCAAGATTACGCTGACCGGTACAGGGGAAGCGACGATTACAGCGAAATATGCCGGTTTGACTGCTTCGTTCAAAGCGAAGGTGACGTCGCCTTACTCCGGCTTGAAATTGTACAAGACGTCTGGAACGACAGACACGGAAATTCAGGATAAAGAAGACCTTGAGTTGATCGTGGCAGATAAAGAAGTAGAACTTAAGGTGAAAACGGTGCTGAAGAGCGACCCGGATACGACAAACGACGTTACGGAAAAAGCCACCTGGAGTTCTTCGGATACCAGCGTTGCTACAGTCGAAGACGGTACGGTTAAAATCGTATCGACGGGGAAAGCGACGATTACGGCAACCTATTATGGCGAGCAAGCCAAAGTCGACATTTACGTAAGAGCCCCGTATGAAGCGATTCTGCTCACGCCGTCCGGCGATCAGACGATCTTCATCGGGGAAACGTTGGCAGTAAATGCCGGCGTGAGAGTGAAGGCAAACGAAACTCAAGACGTCAGCAATAGTGCGGAATGGACTTCTTCCAATAAATTAGTTGCGACTGTAAGTGACACCGGTGTTGTGACGGCCAAAGCGGCGGGATCAACTACGATTAAAGCCAGCTATCAAGGCGTGAGCAAGAGCTTCAAAGTTACGGTACTTCCTACGGTGACCGAGCTCAAAATCGAGAAAGAGCAGCTTGATATCTATGTAGGCGGATCGGCGAGCCTGCCGAAGGTGACCGGCACGAAGCTGGACGGAGAATCCATCGATCTCAGCGATGCCATCACGTGGACCTCGAGCCAAGAGGATATCGCGGTAGTCGAGGATGGAAAGATCGTAACGAAGGATCTGGATGACTCGGTTGTATCTGCTGAAGTTACGTTGACCGGGAAGCTGGCAGAAGCCGGAACAGGGCTGACCCCGAACGCGGACTTCCCAATTCGCGGAACTGAAGTGACGCTTAAAGTTAACGTGAAAGAAAAGGTTCTGACGCTTCTCGCCACGCAAACTTCAATGAACATCGTCATCGGTGAAGAAAATGCGCTGCCGGAAATCACGGTGGTCTATGAAAATGGTGTAGAGCAAACGAATCTGGCTGGCGTTGAATGGAGCGTTACCGGCTCCAATGCGGTGTTGAAGTCGACAGCAGACGGCAAGAAGCTGAAAGGTCTCAGCAAAGGCTCGGCCACGCTGAAAGGAACTTTCGAGAACAAGACCCTCAATATATCGGTCTCTATTGAGCCGAAAATCACCAAGATTGTTGTAGAGCCGCAAACGATCGAGCTTAACATCAAGAAATCGAAATCGATCAAGGTAACGGGGTATTATGCAGACGGCAAGAAAGTCACCCTGTCCTCCAAAATGGGCTGGGTCTCCTCCGATGTGAACGTTGCTACGGTATCATCCTCTTCGGTGAAGGCTGTCGCTGAAGGAACCGCGACGATCACAGGTTCTTATCAAGGCAATGTCGTTACCGTGAAAGTGAATGTGGTTCCGAAGCTGGTGAAACTGGAGGTTAGCGAGAAGAAGCTGCAGCTGGCTCCTGGTGCGGCCAAAACGGTTGTCCTGACGGCAACGTACGATACTGGCAAGGTCGCCACGGTAACGGGCAGCGCGAAGTGGACAACCTCCAAGGCGAACGTTGCGAAAGTGTCGGCTGGTCAGATTCAGGCGATTGCCAAGGGCTCTGCTTCCATCAAAGCAGAGTATGGCGGCAAAAAGGTATCTATCAGCGTTTCAGTGAAATAAGATCGAACATGAATCATTTGAGTCTGCCTTTGGAAAGGCAGACTCTTTTTTATGAACTAACTATTTTTTATGTGCCATTTGCTAAATTTTGATTGATTTAAGGCTCGATTATCCGCTATAATTAGAACAAATGTTCTGGGAAGGATTAACATCTATGATTAGGCAGAAGACATGTTGGACGGTTATTGGCGTATTTTTGGTGTGGTTAAGCGTACTTCTTGCAGGCTGCAGCGCAGCGAACTGGGAAGAAGTTGCGGGGCGGCTGGCGGAGAACACCTCCGTTGCTTCCGAAGTGGAAGGAGACGGTCAGCTACGCGTAATTTTTCTGGATGTGGGACAAGGTGCGTCCCAGTTGTTGATCAGCCCCTCCGGGCATACGATGCTGATTGATGCCGGCAACAATGACCAGGAGCAGGCGATGCTGGACTACCTTCGGTATTATGGCGTGAATCACTTGGATATCGTGATCGGGACACATCCAGATGCGGATCATATCGGCGGGCTGGACCGGGTCATCGATCGTTTGGACATCGGCGAAATCTACATGCCAAGGATCCAGTCCAATACGAAGACATATGAGTCCTTGCTGAACTCCATTCGGAACAAAGGGCTGAAGGTGAAGACCGCCAAAGCGGGCCTGGAGCTAGCCTGGGACGAGCAGGTGAAGGTGAGTATGATCGCACCGGTGACCGTGACCGACGACAGTAATAACATGAGTGCCGTTGTGAAGGTAACATATGGCCGCACTTCTTTTCTGTTAACCGGGGATGCTGAATCGGAGAGCGAACGGGCAATGTTAGAATCCGGAGTGAATTTGCGCGCCGAAGTTATGCTGGTCGGGCACCATGGCTCGAAATCTTCAACAACGGCCAAGTTTTTGAATGCAGTGAAGCCAAAATATGCGGTGATCCAGGTGGGAGAGAATTCTTACGGGCACCCGACGAAGACGATCCTGGATCGGTTGT
Source organism: Paenibacillus sp. 3LSP (assembly GCF_032465655.1). Taxonomy (NCBI): domain Bacteria; kingdom Bacillati; phylum Bacillota; class Bacilli; order Caryophanales; family Paenibacillaceae; genus Paenibacillus; species Paenibacillus sp. 3LSP. The sequence continues at coordinate 17,241 of NZ_JAWDJI010000241.1, forward strand.
CTAAGCAACAGGTAGAGGTCTATCGCAACGATCTTCAGGGTACCGTGGAGATCGCCAGCGACGGCGAGGGCTACCGGATCACAACGGAAAGGTAGGATAAGATGAGCCATATCGTGGAAGGCTTTGAGGGCGATTTATGCATTTTGGAATCGGACGGGAAGCTCCGAAATGTCCCGCGTTCCCAGGTGGATCCTAAGGTCAAACCGGGAGATGTTGTGGAATGGAACGGCACGAAATGGGTTCCCAACCTGCGGGAAACGGAAGAGAGAAGCCGTCATATCCGCGCTTTAATGGATGAAGTGTGGGAAGACGAGGAATAGGATTGATTACGTTCATGAAGGAGGAATGTTGGAGATGTTGATTCGGCCGCAGACAGGGGAATACGCCCCGCATTTTGAACCTTACATTCAGATGGTGCCTGAGGGGGAGTTCGTTAAGTTTCTGGAGGAGCAGCCGAAGCGGCTTCGAGAGAAGTGGGCAGGTATTCGTGAAGAGCAAGCAAACTACCGGTATGCCGAAGGGAAATGGAGCGTGAAGGAAGTCATCGGCCATATGGCGGATGCGGAACGGGTCATGCAATACCGTATGCTGCGGATTGCCCGCGGCGATACGACGCCGCTTCCAGGCTTTGAAGAGGAATTGTTCGCCCGTCATGCCGGGTTTGACCGTCAGTCGATGGAGGAGATCGTAAAGGGCTTCGAGATCGTGCGGGAATCCACATTGGCGCTGGTTCGTCAGCTGGATGACGAAGCATGGGCCCGCAAGGGGTACGTAGCCGACTATCCGGCCACAGCCCGTGCCATCGCCTATATCATCGCCGGGCATGCGGAGCACCATATGCGGATTTTAAACGATCGGTATATTCAAGCTTAATTAGAGGAAAGCGATAGGTAAAAAGGACGGAAGTCGTCATCGTATGGGATGAGCGCTTCCGTCCTTTTTTGCCTGGAATTATTCGTGGGACATGATCATTTCAAGCTCCCCGCTTAAGCGGTAAGGACCAAAGCCTGCTGGCAAGATGAAATGCTCGCCTTTGGCCAGATCATAGCTTTGTCCGCCTGCCGTCAGCTTCCCGTTACCGGCAAGCACGCTGAAGATTGTATATTTCTGGTTCGCGGCAACCTCGGTTTCTTCGCCGGAGACGTTCCATTTTTCCACCGTAAAGAAGGAATTGGAGACGTAAGAAGTGACCGTCAAGCCGCCGCGCTGCGTTGTTTCATAAGAAATGGGTTCATACGCTTGCGGAACGGTGGTGACGTCGATCGCTTTCTCCAGATGGAGCTCTCGGGTGTTGCCGTCTTTGTCACGGCGATCATAGTCATATACACGGTAGGTGGTATCCGAGCTTTGTTGCGTTTCAAGCACAACGATGCCTTTCCCCAGGGCGTGCAGCGTGCCGCTTGGAACATAAAAGAAGTCGCCTGGTTTCACCGGCACTTTCGTGAGGAAGCGATCCCACTCTCCGTTATGGATCATGGAGACGAGTTCTTCTTTGGTTTTGGCTTCATGGCCGTAAATGATGACAGCCCCCGGCTCAGCATCTACGATGTACCAGCATTCGGTTTTGCCCAGCTCGCCGTTCTCGTATTTGCCAGCGTACTTATCGTCTGGGTGCACTTGCACCGACAAGTCGTCGGAGGCGTCGAGAATTTTCGTCAGCAATGGGAACACCTTGGACGAGGAGCGGAACAGCTCCGGATGAGAGGTCCACAAATCCCCCAGCTTCATGCCTTGGTACGGCCCGTTCTTCACAACACTTTGCCCGTTCGGGTGAGCGGATACGGCCCAGCATTCACCGGTGTGGTCATTGGGGATGTCATAGCCAAACAAATCTCTGAGCTTGGTGCCCCCCCAAATGCGTTCTTGGAAAATCGGCTGCAAAAAAATTGGTTCATTCATCGTTATCGGACTCCTTTTGTCTGTAGGATCAGTATGGAATATGGATTAGGGCAGCGGCGCCGATCAAGCCCGCGTCTTGATGAAGCGCAGCAGGAACAATAGGGGTTTGACGGCCCGAAGGATTCAGCGCGTACTTAGACACGTAGTCCCGTACCGCGTTGAACAACGGCTCGCCAACCTGAGATACACCGCCGCCGATGACCAGCTTCTCCGGATCAAACGTATTAATGAGGGTTACACAGCCAACGCCGATATTTTCAAAGACTTTGGCTACGAGTTCCTGTATCACAGGTTGCCCAGCCGCCGCCAAATCAAAAGCTTCTTTAGAAGAAACCTCACGGCCCAGCAGCGCCGAAGCTTGTCTGGCGACCGCGGTGCCGGAGGCGACAAATTCCCAGCAGCCCTTCTGCCCGCACACACAGGTGCCAACGGAAGGATCTACGACGATATGGCCGACATCGCCGGCATTTCCGCTTGCTCCAGTGAGGAGCTTGCCGTGGGAGTAGATCCCGGCTCCAATCCCCGTACTAATTGTGATAAACACGAAGTGGTCCGCATCCTTGGCAGCACCAAGCCATTTTTCCGCGAGGGCCGCAGCGGTCGCGTCGTTCTCCAGTCGGATCGGCAGACTGAAGTAGCGCTTCAGTGAGTCGACGATCGGGAAGTTCCACCAGCCCCGCAGATTCGGCGGTTCGGCGATTTTACCTTCCTTCGTGTTAAGTGGGCCGGGAGCACCAACGCCGATGCCTAGAAGCTCGGACTCTGCGATACCTTGGGCGGTAATGATGTCTTGGATGGCTGCAGCCATCCGATCGACCATCACTTCAGGCCCTACCGTCTGATCGGTTGGCAGAGAACCCTTCGCCCGCACTTCACCGTCCGTGCCAATCAACCCGATGGCCGTCTTCGTGCCCCCGATGTCGATACCAATTGCATAACTCAACGTTCATTCCTCCTGTGGAAGTGAAGATTCACAACTTGACAAACTTGACAAAATAAATATTTGTAAAGTACTATGTAGGTTAAGTGTAGCATGATTCGAAAGGAATGAAAAGAATGGGCCGCAAAAAGAAAGTGTCTATGCAGGATATCGCCGACCGTCTGCAAATTTCTAAAAATGCGGTGTCCTTGGCGCTAATGAACAAAAAGGGCGTCAGCGAGGAGATGCGCCGCCGTGTGCACGAAACTGCGCGAGAGCTGGGGTATGGCCCATACGCGCACCATGAGAGCGGACAAGCGAATATTCTGGTGCTCGTTCCCGAACGGATCATGAGCTATCAGGATAATGATCATTTTCAGTTTTTTCACGATATGATTTGGGGATTGGAACGAAGCGCGCGCAAAAAAGGGCTTAACGCCGTTATCACCCCGCTTGACCGAGAGATGGAAGCAGCACGTTTGCTGCCGGGACCGTTCTCCGATATTCCGTACCGGGGAGTGATTCTGTTTGGGATCGTGGACCGGGCGTATGCGGAGCGGATATGGGAGCTGGACACGCCGCTGGTGCTGATGGATTCCTACTACCACGATCTGCCTTGTCCGGCCGTCACCTCGGACAATTTGGAGGGGGCCTTTACGGCGGTCTCCCACTTAATTGAAGCCGGCCATCGGGACATTGGGTTTATCGGACCAACGAATCTATCGACCAGTCATGAGGAGCGCTGGTTTGGGTTTGAGAGAGCGATGAAACAGCAGGGGCTCATGATTCGGGAGGCGGCTTGCTTGACGACGTCCAAGGGATATGATTACACTGCGGCGGAAATTGCGCAATTTCTGGATGGATTAGAGGAATGGCCGACGGCGTTTTTTTGCGGGAATGATCGCATTGCTTATTTGCTGGCTGGTCTTTTGAAGGAGCGAAACCAACGATTCCCGGAGGATGTCTCGATCGCCGGATTTGACGATTTGCCTTATGTCAACAGCGAAGGGTTACATGTGACGACGATGCGGGTGGAGAAGGAGCGGATGTGCGATGCCGCCATTAGCTTGCTCTTGTCTGACCTTGGGCGTTCCCGAGAGAAGATTCACTGGCAGGTCCCGCCGACATTGGTTGTGCGGGAGTCCGTTGCTCGGAGACGATAGGGCCCACGGGTTACATGAAAAAAAAGGGTGCCCACAGAGCCGGTTAACCGGTCCAGTGGACACCCTTATGCGTTCGTGCAGGCGTTACGCCAACACGTGAACTTACTTGTTCAGCGCTGCTTCGTAACGTTTCTCAACTGCAGGCCAGTTGATAACGTTAAAGAAAGCGGCGATGTAGTCAGGACGTTTGTTTTGGTATTTCAGGTAGTAGGCATGCTCCCATACGTCCAGGCCAAGAATTGGCGTTTTGCCTTCCATCAGCGGAGAGTCTTGGTTAGGCAAGCTGTATACGGACAATTTGCCGTTAGCATCTACAGCCAGGAAAGCCCAACCGCTGCCGAAGCGAGTGGTAGCTGCTTTTGTGAAGTCTTCTTTGAATTTGTCGAAGCCGCCCAGCTCGTTGTTGATCGCTTCAGCCAGTTTGCCGGAAGGTTGGCCGCCGCCGTTCGGGCCGATCGTTTCCCAGAACAAGGAGTGGTTCGCATGGCCGCCGCCGTTGTTGCGAACAGCAGTGCGGATGCTTTCTGGTACGCTGTCCAGATCGCTGATCAGTTCTTCAACGGATTTGGATTGCAATTCTGGAGCGGATTCCAGAGCTGCGTTCAGGTTCGTTACATACGTATTATGGTGACGATCATGGTGAATCATCATCGTTGTTTCATCGATATGAGGTTCAAGTGCGTTGTTTGGGTAAGGCAATGCAGGTAATTGATGTGCCATTTCTAAATCCATCCTTTCTTCAATATGTAGTAGTAATTCCGACAAGACTAATTATAAATCCGCAAATCGACTTAGTCAACATAAATGTATATTAAGTATGTTAAATCGTTCGCAGCCATTGACAAATCGGTTCATGAATTTCATAATGAGGGTTCAAGCATCATTAGCCTAATAGTTTGGGGTGAACGACGTCATGGGGTTGGGCATCGTAATCGTTGAGGTGTGCGACAGCAACCTGATGAGCGCGCTTGAGCTGGAGAAGCTGGAAGAGGAATACCCCGAAATTGCCGTGATGCGTCAGGACTGTCTTAGTTTATGCGGGTTATGTAAGCTCAGACCTTATGCACTGGTGAACGGCAAACGCGTCTTTGCCAAGACGACGGAAGAGTGTATCCAGCTCGTGAAGCAAGCCATTGAGGACGAGTTAGCCGTCTATGATATATAACCAAAAAAGCAGCCATCAGGCTGCTTTTTTCTATAGGCGAATTTTCTTCCCTTACCGCTCCCGCTGGCGGATCACATACACGCATTTTCTCCCTTGCTGGGCTAAACATTCCGTACGTTCGACATCGGCATCCAGCAGCGATTCGAACAGCTTCAATTCGCAGTCGCAGGCATGATTGTAGCGATTCGCGATTTGCGAGATCGGGCAGTTATGCTCCATCAGCACGTATTCGCCGCCATCGGTTTCTTGAAGCTCCGTCATGTACCCGTTGTCGTTTTGAATTTCCGAGAGCGTGCGCACCTTTTCGGTAAGCGATTTCCCTTGCATCTCGGCCATATATCTGCGGCTCAGCTTCTCCTTACGGCGATCGAACAGGCGGTCCACCATGACTTCGCCGCTCTCCTCGGCCAATTCGTCCAGCAGATCCAGCGTCAGCGAATGATATCTCTTAGGAAAAAGTCCCTCAGCCAGCTCGGTTAACCCATACACTGCAGTGGGCCGTCCTGCCGTCTGTCGAACCATTTTCGATTCGATCAGCCCGTCGCGTTCCATCGTGCCGAGATGGCGGCGCACCGCCATTTCCGTAATCTGCAGCTCGGTCGTCAGCTCTTTGGCACTCAGAGGTCCGGCGGTTTTCATTAAATGTAAAATCCGCTCGCGGGTGGAAAGGTCTTTCTTCGTATTCATGTGAGACACTCCCTTTCGGGTGATAGTTCCGGCGGTTCTTAGCTTTGCGAGGCGGCGAGAGCAGCTTCCCGGCACGCCTCCGAACAGAAGCCTTGATGTTCCTCTTCACAATCCTCACAGCAGACATATTGCAAGTTGCATACCGGGCAGTTGATATACCGGTCATGCGACGTACCGCAATGGTGGCAGCTGGCGATCACGATGTCCTCGTCCGTACGGTTGATCGGCACGGAAATCCGTTCGTCGAACACATAGCACTTGCCGTCAAAAAGACGTCCTTTCACCTGCGGATCTTTGCCATAGGTCACGATTCCGCCTTCCAACTGAGCAACGTCGGTGAACCCTTCGTTCAGCAAGAAGCCGGTCAGCTTCTCGCAACGGATGCCCCCGGTGCAGTAAGTCAAAATTTTCTTATCCTTGTACTCGCTCAGATTCTGGCGAATCCATTCCGGAAACTCGCGGAAGGATTCAATATCCGGCCGAATCGCCCCGCGAAAATGGCCAATATCGTACTCATAATCGTTACGTCCATCTAGAACGATCACATCATCTCGCTGGAGTTGCTCGTAAAACTCGACGGGGGAGAGACGCTTGCCGCTGATCACGTTAGGGTCAAGCTCCTGATCAACGCGGAAAGTGACCAGTTCTTTTTTGTGGCGGACAAACATCTTCTTAAATACATGGCCTTCGGCTTCATCGATCTTAAACACGATATCGGCGAACAGCGGATTTGCTCGGAGGTCGTTCATATATTTCTCAGTTTGCTCTACTGTCCCGGACAAGGTCCCGTTGATGCCTTCGGCAGCGATTAGGATGCGGCCCTTGATCCCCAGCTCCTTGCAGTATTGCAGATGCTCAGCAGTGAAGGCGGCAGGATCCTCGATGCGGACAAACTTATAGAATAATAATACGCGGTAAGCGTGTTGTTCCATTGTTCAGATCACCTATCTATTCTATGATGAATTCTACTGCATTGTATTCCAAGGTTCTCAACTTAGTCAATATATAAGTATAGTAAGTATATTAATACAGGTCTAGCGGTTATTCTTTCCTTACGCTGTCGTGGAAGCAAAGCATTTGGAAAATAAGGGTTGCCAAGACCTTCGGTTCTCGCAGGTGCAGTAATCGCCGAGCTGTATGCTTGGGGTGGGTCGAAACAGAAGATATTAAATAGAAGAAAGCCCGCCATCCGGCGGGCTTTCTTCTATATATGCCTGGCAGTTACGCCGTGCGTTTCATGTTCAGCGGTTGCTTAGGCGTTGGGGCTTGCGTTCCGGCATCGCCTTTTTTGTGGAACAGCTTGCGGAGGTAAG
>NZ_JAWDJI010000242.1:0-9574 GCF_032465655.1 Paenibacillus sp. 3LSP
GCAGCGTGCCGACCGTCGCTCGCATTTTTGCTCTCGCGCCACGTGCTCAGGCAGAGTTAAAACCGAGGGCTTGACAAAAACGTTCATAGCAACGGACTCCAGAAGCGCTATTTGCCTGCTTTAGGGCGTTATACTCACGTAACGGACCGAGGAGGCCTTATTTCGGATGGAGCCGATCAAATCGCCGCAGTAGAGAGTCCATAAGGTCGCTGGAGTCCGTTACGGCGGGAAATCATCAGGAAATAAGCTAATAAGGTCATTTGGGTCCGTTACGTGAGGCAGAGAGAGCGAATGATTTCCCGAGAGGCAACTATCCCCGGAACGACTGGATAAACTTCACAGCCTGACGGATATCCTCTTCCGGATTGTCGCCGACTTCGCGTTCAATTGTCAGGTAGCCGGTGTAGCCGATTTCCTGCAGGGCGGCGAAATATGCCGGGAAGTCAACGCTGCCCTTGCCCAGCGGCACTTCCTCGAAGCCTGCGCCTGAGGCGGCCATATCGGCGATTTTTTCGTGGCTCATGGCATCGTAGCCAAGGAAGCCGTACACGTCCCGCGGATCCACTGGGCGATGGCGGACGCCGTCCTTGACGTGCGTATGGACGATGTATTCCCGCAGCGTTTTGACGCCTTGAACCGGGTCATCTCCCGTGACCATCACCATGTTGGCCGGGTCGAAGTTGACGGAGACGCCGTTGGTGCTGAGGGTGTCCAGGAAGCTTTTTAGATGAGCAGCAGGTTCGGGTCCGGTCTCGATCGCAAAATAAGCGTTCAGACTCTTCGCATACACGCCCAGCTCCTCACACGCCTCTTGCATGGCTGCGTAAATCGGGCTGTTGGTGTCCTCCGGCACGATGCCGATATGCGTAGTCACCACGTTGGTGCCCAGTTCCACCGCCAGATCGAGAATGCGCTTGGACTTTTCGATTTTGGCGGGGTTGGCGGCGGCATCTTGAAATCCGTGGCCGGCCAGGTCGCCGCACAAGGCGGAGATTTCAAGCCCCAGGCTGCTGATGTAATCTCGCAGTTCTTTGCGTTTAGCCCCAGTGAGAACCTCCGGATCCATCTCGCCGGAAACGGCATAGATCTGTACGCCGTCAGCTCCGGCTTCCTTCGCTTTCTTTAAGCCTTCCTTCACGCCTACGCCAAAGCTGTCAACGATAATGCCAATTTTGTTATTTAGCTTCATCGTGCTCACGCCTCCTTGGACTTCATAAGATTAAAAATGAATTTCCCGGCCTTCGGCAGCCGAATCGTAAATTGCGTTCAGGATTTTAATCATTTCCACACCGTCTTCCACCGGACTGATCGGCGGAATGCCATCCAGGCAGCTAGCGACAAAATGGTCGATTTCATTCTGGAAGGCCCCGCTGAAATCAAAGCCTGGCGTACTAATCTGCGGTTCGATATTCACGATGGTGTTGTGGCGCTCCGTCACGATCAACAATGTCGGTTCAATTTCGGCGCCGCCCTTGTCGCCATAGATATTGATCAGTGCGGAATTTTGCTTCGCATGCAAGGAGAAGCTGACGTCTACAAGCAGTGACGCACCGTTCTCGAAGCGAATCAACGCATTGGCCATATCCTCCACCGTGTTGAGGGAGGCATCGTAGTCCGCTGCTTGGTAAAACGAGTAGTTCTCGATGTTCGAACGATTCCCCAGTTTCGCATAGGTGTTGCCGCTCACCGATTTGACTTTCGGCCGGCCCATCAGGTACCAGCACAGATCGATGGCGTGCACGCCAATGTCGATCAGCGGGCCGCCGCCGGAGCGCGACTTGTCGGCGAACCAGCCGCCGGGATTGCCAAGCCGACGCAAGAGGCTCGCTTTGGCATAATAAATCTCGCCGAGGTCTCCGGCATCGATAAATTTCTTCAGCACCGCGATGTTGGAGGCGTGCCGCCGTACATAACCGACCTGCAACAGGTTACCGGTCCGCTCGACGGCTTGTTGTACTTGCAGAGCCTCGTCCACCGTGATGCAGAGCGGCTTCTCACAGAGAACCTGCTTGCCGGCTTCCAAAGCGGCGATACTAATCGGGGCGTGGGTGTTGTTCCAGGTGCAGATGCTGACTGCCTGGACTTCCGGATTAGCGAACATCTCGCGGTAATCCGTGTAAACGTGCGGGATGTCGTATTTGCTTGCCATGCTCCGAGCCCGTTCCTCGTTCACGTCACAGATGGCGAGCAACTTGGCTCGCGGGTTGGCACGGTAGGCTTGCAGATGGGACTCGGAAATGGAACCTGTGCCGACCAGGCCGATGTTCAGTTGGCTCATTTTTCGCAAGTGCACCCTTTCGTTCTCCGCGCGAGTTTGCTACAATGAGAGCATTCATTCGCTAGGATATGTTTTATTTATTCAAATCTATGTTTAGGCACCCCTAATTTAGCACAGGGATTTAAAAGGGAGAATGTTCAGGATGACAAAATATCTGGATTATATGATCAGTCCTGAGCCAATTCGTTTGTTTAATCCCGCGGTGGATGCGAGCCGGCGCAAAATCCAATCGTTATCCGTCGTGAACGCCGGTCATCTGCCCGGGCGTACGATGCAGCGTGCGGACGCGAGGTTCCGGTACTGGGCATTTGTGGTGATCACGGGCGGGAGCGGGTACTACCAAGCTGGCAACGCGGAAAGGCAGGAGGTTACGGCAGGCTCCTGGTTCTGTCTGTATCCGAACGAAACGTTTCAGTACGGTCCACACGCGGAAGGGCATTGGGACGAATATTATTTCACGGTGGAAGGTTCAAGGGTGGAGGAATGGCTGGGCAGCTGGTTGCAGCACCCCGAGCAGGTGAAAAAAGCAACGATCGATGAATCCCTCATTAACCGGATGGAGCTCATGTTCATGTTGATTGACAGCGGCGTGCCAAGCAATCTTGACCGGGCTTCCCTCATGCTGGAGTCGTTCCTGTACGAGCTGGTATCGCAGGCGGATCAAGCGGAAGCGGGAAACCGGGGACGGTTCGTGATGAAAGTCATCGAGGACATTGCCGCTTCCCTGTATGCCGGTCCAACACCGGAGGAGCTGGCGGCGCGGCATCATATTTCGATGTCCACGCTTCGGCGGATCGTGCACGAATATTCGGGTTATCCGCTGAATGAATTCATTCACCGGCTGAAGGTGGCTGAGGCCAAGAACGTCCTGATGAACACGGAGAAAAGCGTCAAGGAAATCGGCGAATCGCTGGGGTATCAGGATACGTTTTATTTCTCGCGTGTGTTCAAGCGAATTACCGGATGTTCGCCGCGAAGTTATCGACGCGAAGGTGGACAGTGAGTCTCTGGGCGCAGGGGTTTACACATTTGATGAGGAGGTTCACGGGATGAAGCTTTTTTTTCAAGGATGGGATGAGGAATTCGTTCATGGTGTGAAAGAATTGGAGGCTCAACTCGGATTCCAAATGGATCCTTCGGGATTACCGGTGGAAGTCGTACGATTGTCTCCAGATGCGGGACAGCTGCGGGTTACGCTGAGCGGCGGGAAAGGCCGGATTGAATATGTGGAGAAGATTCATTTCTTCCGCGCCTTAGGGTTGTTTGTGGAGCACGCCAAGACGAAAGAATCGTTTGACCTCACGGAGCGGCCGAGCTTCGATTACAACGGAGCAATGCTGGACGCATCGCGCAACGCGGTAATGCGGGTGGATGCGATCAAGCAGATGCTGCGTTACATGGCAGTGATGGGGCTGAACGGGCTGATGATGTATACCGAGGACACGTACGAAGTGCCGGAACTGCCTTACTTCGGGTATATGCGGGGGCGTTACACAGCGGAAGAACTGCGGGAATGTGATGATTATGCAGATTTGTTTGGCATCGAAATGATCCCGTGCATTCAGACGCTGGGGCATTTATTTCATGCGCTGAAATGGCAGTACGCCGAGCCGCTGCGCGACCATCCGGACATCGTGCTGCCGGGCTCGCCAGCCACGTATGAATTCCTGGAGCAGTCGATTCGGGCAGCGTCGGCGCCATTCCGGTCGAAGCGGATCCATATCGGCATGGACGAAGCGTTTCAAGTTGGACTGGGCCGGTATTTACGGGACAACGGCTTCCGCGATCGGTTCGAGGTCATGAACGAGCATGTCGGGCGGGTGATGGAGATCACCGGGAAGCTGGGGCTGGAGCCGATGATCTGGAGCGATATGTATTTCAACCTGTTATCAAACGATGTACAGGGCGGGTTGTATAACATGGAGGCGGATTTTTCCGAGGAAAATATGGCCAAGATCCCGAAAGGACTCCGGTTCGTGTACTGGAACTACTGGGGCACGGATGAGAATGTGTACAAAGAGGTGTTCGATAAGCACCGGTTGCTCGGATCGGAGCCGATCTTTGCCGGGGGCATCCATATGTGGAACCTGATGGCCCCGAACCATGGCAAAACGTGGTCGTCCATGCATCCTGCGCTGCGTGCTGCCAAACGGAGCGGCTTGCGGGAAGTGTTTGCGACCGCGTGGGGCGATAACGGGAATGAGGCGAATCATTTTGTGATTTTGCCGGGCCTGCAGCTGTTTGCTGAATATGGGTACCATGACGGCGAGATCACGGACGAGCATCTGCAGAAGCGGTTGGCCGCTTGCACGGGGCTTGATTTGTTTGGACCGCTCGAAGCATTGAAGGGGATGGATGAAGTGCCGGAGGTCCACGAAGGGAATTATTACGGCGCGAATCCATCGAAGTTCCTGCTCTGGCAAGATCCGCTGATCGGCTTGTTCGACAAGCATGTGGAAGGCATGGAAAAGACGCTGCCGGACTATTATGCCGGGTTGGCTGAGAAATGGCAGGGTTATCTTGCCGGAGAGGGAAGCGAATGGACGGAGCCGTTTACCGCGATGTTTGCCTTCTATGAAAAGCTCGCCGCTGCGCTGTCCGTGAAGTCGACGCTAGGCGTAACGATCAAGCGCCTTTACGACGCCGGGGACCGGGATGGGCTACGGCGGATCGCCGACGAGACGCTGCCGGAGCTGCGCCGCCGGGTTGACGAGTTGCGTGTGGCGCACCGGGAACTGTGGCTTGGAACGTACAAGCCGTTTGGCTGGGAAGCACTCGACATCCGCTATGGGGGAGTGCTCAGCCGCGCTGCGTCGGCGCGTGACCGCCTATTGGACTACGTAAATGGCCGGGTACCGCAGCTGGAAGAGCTGGAAGCTGAGCGTTTGGTGTTCAACCAGAACAACGTGTTTGGCACGCTGGATGTGAACGGCTTGTATCATCAGATTGCGACGGCGGGCTCGCTGTCGATGTAAATTGCCGCTTACGAATATTTCTTCAACAGCTCGCTTAATGTCCGCTTGATCGAATCCACCAGCTCCGGCGGTTCAAGGACGGTGGCCTCCTGGCCAAGGCCAATAAAGAACGTCGCGAGGTATGACAGCTCGCTGGCTGGGAACGGCCCTGCCAGCCGGCCGGAGCCATCCTCCCGGATGTGAAGCTGCAGGTGACGGCGGATGAACTGGCCTTCGCAGGCCTCAACGCCCAGCGGGGTAAGCTCAACTGCGCAGTTCAAGAGCGCTGGCTTGCGGCTGAGATGCTCCTCCCAGTTGCCGAGATGAATGTCGCGCAGGTCAAGCGGTTCCGGCGCGTCGGGCCCTGCGGCAGCCTTAGCTGAGGTGATGCGATCGCAACGGAACAAGCGGAAATCGCGCCGCTCGAAGCAATAAGCCGGGCAGTACCATAAGCCGTCGCTGGCGTATATGCCAACCGGCTGGATCTGACGGCAGGTGGAGACGCCGCGCCGCGATTCGTAGTTTATCCGGAGGACTTGCTGTTGGATAGCGGCTTCCAACAGCAAGCCTAAATACGGAAAAGCCGATTGCCGCGTCGGGGCCACGAAGTCGACGCGGTTTTTCATTTGGTCGATCCGATCTCGGACATCGCTGGACATATAGTGATAGAACTTGCCCAGCGCGGAGGACGTTTCCGTTTCAAACGGAAGAAATTGATAGTGGCGCAGGGCGTGGCTGGCGAAGAAGATCGACACCGCTTCTTCTTCGGTAAAGGCGATCGGCGGCAGAACTCGCTCGTTCAGCACCTGGTATCCGCCATGCGGCCCAACTTCGGAATACAGCGGCACGCCAAGTTCGCTAAGCTCCTGCAGGTCCCGAAGGATTGTGCGGGTGGAGACGCCAAATTCTTGGGCGAGTTCCTTAACGGTGAACCTGCGTTTGCGATTCACCGTCATCATCAGCTCCATGAGCCGTTTCGATTTGGACATGTGACTTAAAGCTCCGTTCGTGATTTTTTTAATTACGACAATAGTTGTCACTATTATGAGCTACACTGAGTACAAAGTCCAGTAAGCGGACTTGAACCTGCGCCGATGCGTGCGGGGGAAATGATGAGGATAAAGGAGCGGATCGAAGATGATTTTAACGGCCAGCCCATTAATTGCGTTGAACGGAGAAGCGGCGGAGGCTATCGCCTTCTATGAACAAATGCTGGAGGCGAAGGTGGTCTTTAAGGAGACGTTTGGCGAAATGCCGGAGCCGAAGCAGCCGATGAGCGAGGAGCTGCAGAAGCGGATTTCCCACTCCGTACTGAAGCTGGGAGACACCGTGATGTATGTGTCGGACAAGTTTCCCGATGAGCCGCATACCGTCGGCAACCAGGTGACCGTGTGCCTCACCATAGACACGGCGGAGCACGCGAAGCGGATATTTGATGGTTTGAAGCAAGGGGGAGAGGTGCACCAGCCGCTGCAACCGATGTACTTTAGTCCGGCGTACGGTGTTGTGACCGACAAGTTTGGCGTCACCTTCTGCGTGTTTACGAAACGCCCGGCATAAAAGCCGGATTCGGAAGCGGCCTTTTCGTTTTTTTGACGAAAGGGCCGTTTTCCTATGCTATGATAAGAAATAACTGTTACGTCAAAAGAAACCTAGAGACCAAGAGACAGGAGTTGGGGACCCGTGAGTTTACGCGAAATCACGGAGCAGGAATGGCTGATGCAAGCGGAGAAGAGAAGGGAGACAGCGCCGGATGGGAAGGAAGCGGGTACGGGCAGGGAGGCTTTATTTTTCGTTACGACGCTTTGCGGGACCTGCCAACTGGCGGAAAAAATGCTGGAGATCGTCCTGGCGTCCGGCCCTTGTATTCCGGTGTCCAAGCTGAACATCAACTTTACCCCGATCCTGCGGGAACGATGGCGAATCGCCAGCGTCCCTTGTCTGATCGTGCTCGAAGACGGGGTGCCGGTCCGGCAGGAATATGCGATGCGTTCGGTGGTAGACTTAAGCGAGTGGCTGCGGGTGTAAGGCGATAAGACTGTCCAAGCCCTCCTTGGGCTATCGCGTTTGGAAAGCGGTAACAACGCATGACTAAATTTTGCGATGAAGGTGGTTTTTCCTATGGAACTGCGGGAAGCGGTAGAGATGATCGGGCGGATTCGCCGCAATATCGGTGAGGTGGTGGTTGGGAAGGAGAACGTGGTGGATTTGCTGCTCGCCGCGTTGCTCGGGAACGGTCATGTGCTGCTGGAGGACGTGCCGGGGACCGGCAAAACGCTGCTGGCCAAAGCGTTGGCCAAATCGCTGGGCGGCGAGTTTAAACGCATCCAGTTTACGCCGGACCTGCTGCCATCCGATTTGAGCGGCATTAATTTCTATAATCAAAAGACCGGCGATTTCGAGTTCCGCTCGGGGCCGGTGTTTACCCATGTGCTGTTGGCGGACGAAATTAACCGGGCGACACCGCGGACGCAGTCCAGCTTGCTGGAGTGTATGGAGGAACGGCAGGTGACGATCGACGGGGTGACGCATGAGCTGGCGGCGCCGTTTTTCGTTATGGCGACGCAGAACCCGGTGGATCAGCAGGGCACGTTCCCGCTGCCGGAAGCCCAATTGGACCGCTTCCTGATGCGGATTGCCATGGGGTATCCAACATCCGACGAGGGCGTGTCCATTCTGGGACGCTTCAAGGAGCATCAGCCGCTGGCCGAGCTCCTTCCGGTCGCTTCGGCTGCGGAAGTGGCGGAAGCGCAGCGGTTCACGCAGACCGTCCGCACAGCGGAGGATCTGCTCGTGTATATCGTGGCAATCACCGAGGCGACCCGTAAGCATCCGGAGGTCAAGCTGGGAGCGAGCCCACGGGCGAGCATGAGTCTGCTGCGCGCCTCGCAAGGATTGGCGTTGGTTCGGGGCCGCGATTACGTGACGCCGGACGACATCAAGGCGGTGGCCGTGCCGGTGCTGGCGCATCGACTGCTCCTTCGCCACAGCTTGCGCGGTGCGGATAACCCTGGGGCCGAAGTGGTGCGCCAGGTGTTAGAGCATGTGGAGGTTCCGGCTGAAGCGGTGCTGGCGGCACAGGGCAAGCGGGGGGACTGACCGATGTTGCCTTGGCTCCTGATCAGCGCCGTAGGGATCATCGCGGCTTTGGCGCTCATTTACCGCTGGAGAGCTTTGAAAGGCGTTCGTTATCGGCGTTATTTTACGGAACGGGCGGTGTTTGAAGGGGATACCGTCGAAATGGTTGAGGTAATCTCGAACGCCAAGCTGCTGCCATTGCCGTGGCTTCGGCTTGAATCCAGCATCGCTGTCGGCCTGACGTTTGGCCGGCAGAGCAACTTGAACATCCATGCCGGGGAGATCTATCAGAACCACAGCAGCTTGTTCCATCTGCGGCCGTACCGGCAAATCACGCGGCACCACCAAGTGATCTGCTCGCGCCGGGGATGGTACCGGCTGGAATCGGCCACGATGACGACGGGGGATCCGTTTGGAATGAACGCCGAGGTCAAGCGGTTCCCGCTGGATCTTGAACTGCTAGTGTACCCGCGAATTCTGGAGCTGCAGGAACTGCCGCTGCCCAATCACAGCTGGTTGGGGGAACTGCCTGTCCGGCGTTGGATCGTGGAGGATCCGTTCCTGACCGCGGGCACCCGCGAGTACCGGGCTGGCGACCCGCTGGGCAGCATCAACTGGAAGGCGACGGCTCGCACCGGCAAGCTGCAGGTGCATCAACGTGATTATACAGCCGACCATCGGCTGATGATTTGCCTCAACCTGGAGACCAGTGATTCGATGTGGAAGACGGTCATCGATCCGGAGCGCATTGAGCTGGGAATCCGTTACGCGGCGACTGTGGCCGAGCATGCGCTCCGCAGCGGTCTGGCGGCGGGATTCGCCTGCAATGCATGCTTGGCGGACGGGCCAAGGGAGCCGATTCGGATTGCACCGTATGCCTCCGCAGACCAGTTCACTTTGCTGCTTGAGACGCTGGCCCGGATGGTGCTGGACAAAACCGTCTCGATGATCCGATTGCTGGAAATCGAGCTGGAGGCAGGCACAACCGATACCGATTATCTGATCATCTCCTGCCACCGGGGTGAGAAGCTGGTGGAAACCGCCGAATTGCTGCGACAAAACGGCAATGGCGTAGAGTGGATGGACATTCCGGCGGTGGTGTAAAAATGCCGCCAGACATAAAGAAAAACGTCTGTCGACGTACATTCAAAGTCGACAGACCGCGTTTAGCAGATGTTTTTCTTGCGATATCAGGATGCCCATCTCCGAAGTTTATACTTTCTGGCGTGTAATATAATCAAAATATAAAGAGGAAATCCCCAGC
>NZ_JAWDJI010000243.1:0-38017 GCF_032465655.1 Paenibacillus sp. 3LSP
CCCGGGGCAGGGGCGGCGGCCAGTTTGCCGCCGCTGTGCAGGAGCCCGGGCTGGACGGGTTGCGGCGCATCGCTGCGCTCGCCCGCCAGTGGGAGCAGCGGCTCGCGGAGCCGGAGCCGCTGGCTGAGGCGTCGCCGCTCGGCGCGCCTGAGGCGCCCGCCGAGCTTGGCGGATGGGTCGTCGTGGATGCCGAAGACGACCCTGATTTCGAGCCGCCGGACAGCGAGGCCGCGTCCGGCGCTGAGCCCACAGCTCCCGCGCCAGCCGGATCTGACCTGACTTCGCAAGCTCCATCTGCGTCCGTTCCTACGGATCTGGACCGCTGCTGCGGATTGCTCGTCTCCTTCGCTTATCCGGATCGGATTGCGTTCCGCCGCCCAGATGGACGGTATGTGATGCGTAACGGGCGGGGGGCGCAGCTGCTCCACAAGGATTCCTTAGGCCAATCTGCGTTCCTGGCGATTGCCGAGGTTGACGACGAGGGGACCGAAGGGCGGATTTTGCTGGCAGCCCCGTTGGAGGAAGAGGACGTGTACCGCCATCATGCGGAGGGAATTACCGAGGAGAGGCGGGCGGAATGGGATGATGCATCGGGAACAGTGCGGGCGAGAATCCGCCGGACCTTTGGCGCAATCGTGCTGCGGGAGCAGCCGGATCCGTCGCCAAGCGCGGAGCAGATTGTGCAAGCCTTGCTCGAGGCCGTTGCCACCAAAGGCGTTGCCATCTTGCCGTGGACGGAGAAGGCGAGGAAGCTGCAGGAGCGGATGATGTTTTTGCACCGCCTCAATCCGAATTGGCCGGATGTGTCCGATGATACGCTGGCCGCAACCGCGGAGGAATGGCTGGCGCCGTATTTATCCGGCGTTCGTAAGCGGTTGGATTTGCAGGCACTGTCTCTGTACAATATCCTGGAGAGTCTGCTGACTTGGCCGCAACAACAGGAGTTAAATGCCGAAGCGCCAACACACCTGCTTGTCCCCAGCGGCTCCAAAATCCAAATTCACTACGACGGCCCTCAAGCCCCTTATGCGGCGGTACGCTTGCAGGAAGTGTTTGGCATGATGGAGACACCGCGGATCGGGTTTGGACGGGTTCCCATTACGCTACATTTGTTGTCACCGGCCAGCCGTCCCGTTCAGGTTACCTCAGACCTGCGTAGCTTTTGGGAACATACCTATTTTGAGGTCAAAAAGGACTTAAAGGGGCGTTACCCGAAGCATTATTGGCCGGACGATCCGCTTCAAGCCACCGCAACCCGAAAAGTGCGGCCGGATGGACTGCGTTAACATGAGTTTGGCGTGCCATCACTGACTTGAACCGGGAAATTGAACACGAAATATCGAATAGATTCAGCGGATAAGGGGCCATTTTGGCCTAATCTAAATGAAATTTCATATAAATTTGGGCTGATGGGAGCTTATTGCCACATTTTTATATGAAAAATCATATAGATTTCCTGATTTCAACACTTTGTCACGAAATATGGTTGAAAAATCGAGTATATCGACCAAACCAGCGCCATATCCCATTTTTCAGACGCGGTGATCTTCTGAGATCGCCGCGTTTTTTGCATTTTTTAGCCGATTAATCGATTAAATAATAGAAATTTATCCTTTTATACCCATTTCTAGTATGATTTAATAGATTTGTAGGCGCTACTTAGAGATCCTCTAGGCGCCGGGATTGGCTTTGAGCGCTTACAAGAAGTGAAATGAGATCTAGCTATTTGTGGAGGTGATTGGCTGCGGCGGACAGAGGATAAGCGAGGAGCCCGTCGGATAGTTCCAAAGGGAAAGGAGAATGGTTGACGAACGCGAAAGACTCGTGACGTTGGCCCATTTCATGGATCACACAGCCAGAGTTCTTGCTGCTAGCTTTATTCCAATTCAATTTCGATTGAAAGAGAGGGATTTAAGTGATGCATTCGAAGAGAACCCATAGCTTCACCAAGAAGTGGAAGCTGTTTACTCTGACCTGTCTGGCTTTATCTCTGCTGCTGCCTGGCGGCCTGCTCCAACCGAAAGCCGCTGAGGCTGCCGATCCTTACAAAATCGTTGCCTACTATCCATCTTGGGGAGCTTATGACCGCAATTTTAATGTCTATGATATCGACGCCTCCAAGATCACCCATATCAACTATGCTTTTGCCGATATCGCCTGGGACGGCCGTCACGGCAATCCGGACCCAGCTGGTCCGAACCCTGTAACCTGGCCGACGCAGGACGAGAAGGGCCAAACCATTAACGTGCCTAACGGCACAATCGTCTTGGGAGACCCTTGGATCGATACCGGCAAGTTATTTCCCGGCGACACCTGGGATCAACCGTATGCAGGCAATATTCATCAGCTCAATAAACTCAAACAGGCGAATCCGCACCTGAAGACGATCATTTCGGTAGGCGGGTGGACCTGGTCCAATCGCTTCAGCGATGTGGCTGCCAGCCAAGTTACACGAGAGACCTTTGCCAACTCCGCTGTCGACTTCCTGCGGAAGTTTAACTTTGACGGCATTGATTTGGACTGGGAATACCCGGTTGCCGGCGGATTGCCGGGGAACAGCTATCGCCCTGAAGATAAGCAGAATTATACGAAGCTGCTTCAAGAGATCCGGAATAAGCTGGATGCCGCCGGTGCGGTCGATGGCAAAAGATATTTGCTGACGATCGCTTCAGGGGCTTCACCTTCCTTTGTCAGCAATACGGAGCTCGGCAACATCGCCTCCATCGTCGACTGGATTAATATTATGACTTATGATTTTAACGGCGGGTGGCAGCAAATTACGGCCCATAATGCGCCGCTGTATTATGATCCGGCTGCTGGCAACGCTGGCGTACCCAGCGCCACGGTCTTTAATGCCGACGCTGCAGTGCAAGGCCACTTGAACGCCGGAGTTCCCGCCAATAAATTGGTGCTTGGCATTCCGTTCTACGGTCGCGGGTGGGATGGTGTAAACAACGCTGGCAACGGTCAATACCAAAGCGCCAGCGGAGGGTCTTCCGTCGGAACGTGGGAGGCCGGTTCCTTTGATTACTATGACCTGGAAGCAAATTATATCAATAAGAACGGGTATACTCGCTACTGGAACGATACAGCCAAGGTGCCGTATCTGTATAATCCTTCGGTCCGGCGGTTTATCTCGTATGACGATCCGCAATCCATCGGCTTCAAAACCGATTATATCAAGAGCCGCGGTCTTGCCGGGGCCATGTTCTGGGAGCTGAGCGGTGACCGCAACACAACGCTGCTCACCAAGCTGAGAAACGATCTGGGCGGAAGTGTAACACCGCCGGGAGATGCAGTGGCACCTTCTACGCCAATCGGTGTAACGGTCACCTCTAAAACGGCGAGCTCCGTCACGTTAATTTGGCAGCCTTCTACCGATAACGTTGGCGTTGTGGGATACAACGTCTTCCGGAACGGAATGCAAGCGGCCAGCGTAACGGGAACGACGGCGACGATCAGCGATCTTGCCCCTGAAACGACGTATACATTTACCGTGGTTGCAAGGGATGCTGCAGGTAATGTCTCACCCGCCAGCGCTCCGGTTACGGTTACGACCGAGCCGGGAACCAACCCAGGCGACTCAACTGCTCCAACTGCACCGGGTAACGTGACGGTGACGGCCAAAACCTCAACCAGCGTCAGCCTGAGCTGGAGTGCTTCGACCGATAACGTAGGTGTGACCGGATATGAGGTATACAACGGCAGTCAGCTTGCTGCGACGGTAACGGGAACAACGGCGACGATCAGCGGCCTAGCGCCATCGACTTCCTATACGTTTACCGTGAAGGCCAAAGACGCCGCCGGCAATCTCTCGCCTTCGAGCAACGCGGTGACGGTAACTACGGATTCGGAAGGGACAGGGCCGGCAGCTTGGGCACCCTATACGTCGTATACCGTAAATCAGCTCGTAACGTATAACGGTGTGACCTATAAAGTAATTCAAGCCCATACGTCGCTGCCGGGATGGGAACCGGATAAGGTGCCCGCATTATTTCAGGTGCTTTAAGAATAAAATTTAAAATAACTAACATCATGTGTACGCTTTCATTTTTCTATTGACGCTAGGAAGAGCTTGAATTATTATAGTCACATAACCGACCGACAATTAAATGACTTTTGGCGTGTTACCATTGTTTTAGAATGGGCATGAGCCAAGGAAAGCAGACCTAGATTAACCGTAGGCTTCTTTTCTTGGCTCTTTTTTTTCGCCTATATCTCCCAATATCCGGGAATAGGCATATTGATTTCTTAAAGATGCCAGAATATAGGTAATTAGAAATAGGAGGAGAGCCATATGTTTTCAAAATGGAGAAAGAAAAATACGGAGAGTAAAGTACTGGAGATCCTTTCGCCGCTAACCGGTGAGGCTGTACCGTTAGCTCAAGTTCCAGATGAAGCGTTCGCCGGGGGCCATATGGGGCCGGGGATCGCCGTTGAACCGAGCGAAGGACGTCTGGTTTCACCGTTTGACGGTAAAGTCGTTCATGTGATCAAAAGTAACCATGCCGTGATGATGGAGCATTCGTCGGGATTGCAGTTTCTGTTCCACCTTGGAATCAATACCGTGTCGCTCAAAGGTGAGGGCTTTACCGCCCATGTCTCCGTGGGGGACAAAGTTAAAGCAGGTCAGCTGCTTATCGAATTTGATATTGCAGCCATTCGCGAAGCGGGTTATCCGGTGATTTCGCCAATTATAGTAACAAACGCCGGAGAAGTGACAAGCAGCGTTGAACCTATCACCGGTCCTGTGACGGCAGGCAGCAGCGTCATTTTGAAGGCGGTTTTACAATAAAATCCAAGAAGTAAAGAAAGGATGGTTAATGCATGCTAGCTTTTCTCCAGAAAATCGGTAAGTCATTGATGCTACCGGTTGCAACACTGCCTGCAGCGGCAATTCTGCTCAGGTTCGGCAGCATCGACTACATCAAGGATTTTCACCTGGGGGATGGTGTTGGGGGATTTCTCAACACGTATATCGCACCGTTCTTGGCAGCAGGCGGGGGAACGATCTTTGACAATCTTCCGCTGATCTTTGCTGTTGGCGTTGCGATTGGTTTGGCCGGAGATGCGGTAGCTGCTTTATCCGCCGTTATCGGTCATTTGATTTTGCTGAACGTGCTTAGTCGAGTACCCGGCATTTTCCCAGAACTCATGCAATCCGCCGATACCAAACTCGATATGGGTGTACTAGGTGGTATTATCGTAGGTTGTATCTCAGCCTATTTGTACAAACGGTACCATAATATCAAGCTGCCAGATTGGTTAGGTTTCTTTGGCGGCAAACGATTTGTTCCAATGGTCACTGCCGTAACGATGGTTATTGTAGGTTTGATTTTCGGTTTGATTTGGGGACCGGTCCAAGCAGCTTTGGATGTTTTTGGCGATTGGGTAACCAGTCTGGGCGGCATTGGTTCGGCTATTCATATCATTGCGAACCGGTTGTTGATTCCGTTTGGTCTGCACCATATCATCAACTCAATTGTATGGTTCCAAATCGGGGACTTTACGAATGCAGCAGGGGACGTCATTCATGGCGATTTGCACCGTTTCTTCGCTGGAGACAAGACAGCAGGTATGTTTATGACCGGCTTCTTCCCGATCATGATGTTTGGTCTTCCGGCCGCAGCTTTTGCGATTATTCATACGGCTAAACCGGAAAGACGCAAAATGGTAAGCTCCATCTTCTTAGGAGCGGCATTGGCATCGTTCTTGACGGGGATTACAGAACCGTTGGAATTTGCCTTCATGTTTGTCGCTCCGGTGCTCTATGGGGTTCACGCAGTGCTGTCGGGGATTGCAGCTTATGTCACTTACGCGTTGGGTATGAAGCTTGGTTTCGGCTTCTCCGCGGGTTTCATAGACTACGCAATTAACTATCAAATCTCGACCAAGCCGTTGCTGCTCATCCCAGTAGGTCTGGTTACGGCGGTTGTATACTATATCATCTTCCGCTTCTTGATTGTCAAGTTGAATTTGAAAACACCAGGTCGTGAAGACGCTGAGGATATCGCTGAATCGGTAGAGGAAGAGACTTCCGGAACAGGGAAGGGAGCTACCGACAACCGTTCAGCCAAAATTCTGGCGAACATCGGCGGACCGGAAAATATTGAGTCCGTGGATGCGTGCATTACCCGCCTTCGCCTCGTCGTCAAGGACGATAAACAGGTGAACGATGCCGCATTGAAGCAGTTGGGCGCATCGGGCGTCATGAGACTCGGCAAAGGCGCAGTCCAAGTCGTGTTCGGACCGCAATCCGAAGCGATCAAGGATGACATCAAAAAGATGCTGTAAGGTAACGCACGTATTGCATCGCAGGGCGGAATGGCAGTTCCGCCTTGCTTTTTTATTTTACGGCTTTATCACACGAAAGGATTCAATTTTTTTGTCTAACGCTTGCCAGCCTGATCTCGGGTTAGGTAAAGTTAAGTCGAACGAAAACGGCTTAAGGAGTTAGACGATGTCCTATAAATTTACGAAATGGTTGATCTTGATCATTCCAACGTTGGTGGTCGGGGTCTGGGAGGTGGTACGCCACCAATTTCTCATGCCCTTTGTGTCGATGGAGCTTGGGAATGTGCTGACACCGATTATTTTGTTTGCGGTGAGTATTACCTTGCAATATCGCTGGTTCGCAAACCTAGAACGCATGCAGGAAGAATTACAGCGGGAGCGGGCGCTGAAGGCCCGATTGGAGCAGCGGGAGCAGCTGGCTCGCGAGCTGCACGACGGAATCGCGCAATCTCTGTTCCTGCTCTCCGTCAAGGTGGACCGGGCCGAACGGCAACAACAGGCGGCAGGCAGTTCGTATGATTGGAACGGGCTGCGCAAATCAATTCATGAAGTGAACCGGTATGTACGAGAGGCGATTTCCGACCTGCGGATTCCTCCGGGCGCTCGGGAAGGTGAAGGGGATGAAGCCTCCATGTCGGCGATCGTGCGTCGGATTGCGGTGGAACAGCAACTCACGTTGCATTTGGACTGGCAATTGGAGGAAGCGGGTTGGCCGGCGAAGGCGAAGATGGTGCTGGTATCCTGCCTGCGGGAAGCGGTCATTAACGCAGCCAAGCATGCGGGCGTACAAGCCATCGAGATCTCGGCATCTGGAGATGCGCACAGTTTCACCGTCACGATTACAGATCGCGGACGCGGCTTCACGGAAGAGGCTGCAGTCAAACCAGGCCGCTACGGCCTGCAGATTATGCGGGAGCGGACGAACGAGATGGGCTGGGAACTGACAGTTGCGTCCCGGTCGGGAGAAACGATGATTCAAATTCGGGGAGGAGATGGTACAGATGAAGGTTCGCGTGTTGGTCGTGGATGATCATCCGCATGCGCGGGAAGCGATCGGGGAGATATTGGCCGAGGATGATTCATTTGAAATCGTGGCTTACGCGGAAAATGGCGACGAAGCCATCGCCCAGACGGAGCGGTGGATGCCGGATTTGATCTTGATGGATATTCGCATGCCGGGCAAGGATGGCTTGGAAACCACCCGCGAGATCAAGCTGCGCTACCCTTATGTGAAGATCGTCCTCATTACGGTATCGGATGATGCTGCTCATCTGTTTGAAGCGCTGAAGCAAGGCGCCCAGGGGTACCTGCTCAAAAATCTGGAGCCCGGAACCTGGTTGGAATATTTAAGGGCCATCGCCAGCGATGAAGCGCCATTATCCAGTGAGTTGGCATTGCGGATTTTGCAGGAGTTTCCGGTGAACAAACGATCAAACAGCGAGCAACCTCCGTTAACCGCCCGAGAACGGGAGATCCTCGGCTGGGTTGCGCAGGGTATGACCAATCGGGAGATTGCCGGGGTACTGCATATTTCCGACCAGACGGTCAAAAACCATCTCAAAAACATCTTGCAAAAGCTGCATTTGGAAAATCGGGTACAACTCACGCGTTATGCGCTGGAGCAAGGGTGGATTGACTCGCGGGGCTGATTTCAACAGCATCAGGGACAAAGCTTGAAGTTGTGATGGAAATCACAAGGCATGAATCCTTCCCGTTCTAAACTGAGAATAGCTCTTAGTTCAAGAGGGGGAAAGGCTGATGAACCAACGTTTGGGTGCTGTTGCCCGGTTGATTGCGGCCGGGATGCTATTGCTAACGGGATGTGCTGACGCCCCAGGGCGCTATATCGGCGGTTCTGAACCGGCAGCGGAAACGGCAGGACCGGTGAAGTCGTTTACTGTTTATGCCAGTTCTTCAGGATATGACTTGACAGAAATTAAGGTCAAAAAGGGCGATACGGTGCAAATTACGCTCGAAAATACCCAAGGGATGCATTCGCTGAAAATCAAGGGATACAACAAAGAAGTTCGCGGCGGCAAAACGATTACGTTTACGGCTGACCAAGCCGGAACCTTTGAGTACTCCTGCAACATCTCCTGTGGGAAGAACCATAAGCAAATGAAAGGCGTCCTGATCGTAAAATAACAAGCTGACGGCTCATCCCCATAGATGAAGCCGTCAGCTTGTTTTGATAATTACCTCAAAAATACCCTAACTGTTCCTTGGCTGTCTCCGACATATGCTCCGGCGACCAGCGCGGCTCCCAGACGATGTCGATGACGGGGTTTTGGATGCCAAGTTGATCATGAAGTACCCATCGAACACCGCCCACGATGGTATCATGCATCGGACAGCCAGGTGTTGTTAAGGTCATTTGAATGTAAACTTGATCCTCTTCTTCCCGAATATCGTATACCAGCCCAAGATCCACGATATTTACCCCAAGCTCGGGATCATAAACCTCACGCAGGCATTCACGGATTTGTTCAATTTTATTCATGGCGACTCCCTCCATTTGTAATGTCGTTAATGAGCAAACACCATCGCGATTATAGCGATGTAAGCCACCGAAACGATAGATAATACGGCGCCTCCAACGGCAATCCCGATCGAGGAGCCGGTCACGATGCCAATAAGGACGGTCAAATTCGCGCAAAGCATCAAGGTCAACCCAAGATTCACTTTCCGTTCGTTCAACAGGTCGGCCAGCACCGGGGTTCCCGGGTGTCCGGCTTGTTTGCCGTATTTGTAGGTCCACCATAGGAACGGTACAATTTTGGACAGGTAGCCAAGCACCGTAAACGAGACCCAGCAGCTTAAGTAAACAAAGCCAGCGGTAAGAATGGTTTGGGTTTCCAGCAGTTGCCCCGGTGACAGCAGCGCCCGTACCGCAAACATGACCGCAAAGGCGGCAAAGATTTGGCTCCCGGTCACCGTCCACTCAATGCCTGCCCCCGGGCTGCGCTTATGCCGTTTATTACGGATTTGCAGCAGATGAACGTTATAACAAAGGACGGCAACGACGATCAGGAGCAGTGCAGCGATTTTGAAGCCTGTCGGTAAACCAAACAGAAAGGAAGCCGCGCCCAGCAGAACTCCTGCGTTCCATACGCCCCAAACGACGAATTCCAGACGAGTTGGATAGTCATGGGACAAGTAAAACATCGGCAGCAGCTTATAACTGAACCCGGTGATCAACAGTCCAAACCAGCCTAATGTTCCTAGCCAAATATGCGTGCCAAATAGGTTTTCGTGCAAATCGTTGTATAGACCGGTCGCAAAATTGATCCCCATCGCCAACCCGGATAACCCCGTGAGCAGCAGGTAAAATATCGCGCAGGCGGTGCTCATGGTGATTGCGTTCCACGTTCTGGCCCGCAGCAACGTAGCGGTCAGGTTCCAGACGAACAAGACAACTCCTGAGAATGCAATTGTCGCAAAGCCGCCAATCCAATACGTATCGCCTTGAATGAAACCAAACAGCAGACCAAACAGCCCAATGGTAAACAGCGCAAAATGCACATACCCGAGACGTTCACTGTAAATATTTGACTGCAAAATAACGTTGATCAGCTGGTAGACGGCACCCATTGCCAGCATGGTTGCCCAGCCCAGTACAAACAGGTGGACCTGGAACCAGCCAGCCGGGCCGCGGATATCATCGCCGATCCAGCCCGTGAGCGACATCAGGGAGGTGGCGTGAAACAGGACGAATCCGAAGATTCCGGTGACGATAAAGAGAAAAGGCAGGCGGGACATGGCTGGCATCAGGTTCACCTCCTTAAGGTTTGCGGATCTGGACTTTGGCGGTTCCATCCGGTTGTTCTTCCACTGTATAGGTGCAGCCCAAGCTGTTTAACTCTTCGATTAGAAATACGGGTACTCGGTCGTTGTGAATATGCACCTCATCCCCTGACTTACAGCGATCCAGTGCCGCCAGCGTCCGGACCATCGGTTGCGGTGGTTCCAGACCGCGGTTGTCCAGCGTGATGATGTTGGGACTGGCGGTATTTTCGCTGGAAACCGCCGTTGATATCGGAGCAGCATCTGCTGTTGCTTCAATCGATTCGTTTTCTTCTTCGAGCCATGCTTTGTTTTTCTTATGAACAAATGTGGTAACCCAATGCTCTTTGTCCTGCATCACGGATTTGCCCACGAGCCCTTTCATTTTCAACAGCTTGAGCAGAGGAGTCGGTTTGAACGGAGCGTGTAGCACGAAGAGATCATCTTTCTCTAGCTTCTTAACGGTGTCCATGATGAGCTGGAACGGCTCCAGCTTGTTGCGTAGTTGCTCTCGGACGTCGAGCTCTATGATTTTGGTATCTTGTCGATTCATCCAACGTCACCTCGTTTATGAATTTACATGAATAGGGTAGTCCTTAATGGCTCATCACCGGTGCTCCATGATCCGTTCCGTCCTGAGTTACGCGCAAGATCGCCGTAGCGCCGAGGTTGGCGTCCCTCAGTTGATGGGTAAGGATTGGATAATCCCCTTCCTCTGTAACGGTAAATTCAACGACTGCGCCGCCGCCGGCTGGAAGCAATACGGTCTGCATTCCGTACAGCTGGTTGTTTGGATTCCCGTCCAGATAAACGCGATCAAAGGTCGTCCCGACCACATGGAACGAAGAAACGTGATTTGGCCCTGCATTGATGACGTACAAGCGGACCTGGTCGCCAACTTTGGCGAGGAACGGATGGTCTTTTAACGTAAAGTCATCGCCATTGAATACCACAACCTCCGGATCGCCTTGTTGAAACGCATCCAGATCATTGGCCGCATACCATTCACTTTGGACCATCGTATATTCTCGATCGATTTCCGAGTCCGTTGGGTAACCGTCTGTCGGTTCGACGATGATCATCCCGTACATCCCATTAGCCACATGCAGCAGCACCGGACTAACTCCGCAATGATACATGAACACGCCTGGCGTGGTGGCGGGATAAGTAAACGTGCCGTGCTCGTTAGGCATCACGTCAATGAACTTCTTGCTTGGAGCGGCATGGACCGCATGGAAATCCATGGAGTGCGGCATGTCGGGATCTAAGTTTTTTAAGGTAAACTCCAGCTGATCGCCTTGCTTTACCCGCAACACCGGACCAGGGGCGGTTCCGTTAAACGTCCAAGCCGGATAAGTGACACCTTCGGAGATCTCGATATCCGCCTGCTGCGCAGTCATTTCAATGCGGACGGTATGGCCTTCCCGTCTAATGATCGGCTCCACGGGCGGTGGATGGAGATGCAGCTCTTCCGCTTGCAGGGGAGGGGCACTGACCTGAGGGGGCTCCGACGGGAACGCAAACCATGCTGCGGCAATCATGATCAGACAGCATAAGCTAATCAACAGAAGCTTTGGGATGTTCCGCGATTTCATCGGTCATTCCTCTTTCTCTCTATAATGGTGAAGGAAATGGCTCCTTGATGTACTTTCATCGTACGACGGGTCCGAAGACCGCATTGTGATAGGTATCACATGAAAGTTGTCGAAAATGTTGTCATTTGATTCCCATTCTCATTGCATAAATAAGTTAATTCCGATCTGTTTGATATTGTATTCGCGGGGCAGATGAAGTAAGATGGTAGGTATATTCCAACCGAATATAGCGGAAATAGGTGTTTCGGCCGAGCATGGCTGAAGCTTAAAAGGGAAGTCCGGTGCAATACCGGCGCGGTCCCGCCACTGTAACGGAGGAGTCGGATGTATGAGATGCCACTGGTGACAATCACTGGGAAGGCTGCATCCGGCGAAGATCCCGGAGCCAGGAGACCTGCCTATTTCAACAGCACTGCAGTACCTACGGGAGATAGGGAGGTGTTAAAGTTGCAAGCCATCGAACAACGGATCGAAGGTCCTCTTTAGCCATGCTATCGAGGACCTTTTTTGTGTTTTTTACGGACTTAGTATGATTGATCAAACCAATGGGAGGAAATGAACATGGGGAACTTTTTGAGTGGTAATCTGGGGTATCCCAGAATCGGTGGACAACGGGATTGGAAGAAGCAAATCGAGGCATATTGGTCAGGGAAAATCACAGAGCCGGAGCTTCATGCTCGATTAAAAGAGATTCGCTTGAACAACCTGCGTGTGCAGCGGGATCGGGGGCTTGATATCATACCGGTTGGTGATTTTACGTATTATGATCACGTTCTGGATACGGCGACGATGTTTGGGCTTGTACCGGAGCGCTTCGCTTGGAACGGGGAACAAATCTCGCTTGATCTGTATTACGCGATCGCAAGAGGCAATGACGAAGCAACCGCCAGCGAGATGACCAAATGGTTTAATACGAACTACCATTATATCGTACCTGAGCTGGGGAACCGTGATCCCAAGTTGACTGTCAATCGGCCGCTGCAAGCCTATCTGGAGGCGAAACAGGAGCTCGGGATCAACGGAAGGCCTGTTCTGCTCGGACTGTTTACGTTGCTGAAGTTATCCAAAGGGGAAACCGCGGGGGAGGCTGAAACTTGGACCCAAAAGCTGCTGCCTCTGTACGTACAGGTGTTGCGCGAACTGGAGGCAGCGGGTGCAGATTGGGTGCAAATCGATGAACCGGCTGTTGTTGTCTCTTTAAGTGAGGAGGACGTACTACAGCTTCGCTTGATCTACAAGACGATTACGCAGGAGGTTCCGGGATTGCGACTGATGCTCCAAACCTATTTTGATGCGGTCGAACGGTATGATGAACTGATTGAACTGCCGGTGCACGGTTTGGGATTGGATTTCGTTCATGGCCGGGAAGGTAACCTCGAATCACTCCGGCGTTCCGGCTTCCCTGCTGACAAGACGCTAGGTGCGGGACTGATTGACGGGCGGAATATTTGGCGTACGGATTTAGATGAGGCACTAAACCTGCTGAAGGTGATTTCGCTTCAGGCCGGAGCGTCGGAGGTCATCGTGCAGCCTTCTTGCAGCTTGCTACATGTCCCGGTATCTGTAACAAGGGAGGAGCGGCTGCATCCGGTATTGCACGATGCGCTGGCCTTTGCCGAGCAGAAGCTGGAGGAGTTGGTGAGCTTATGCAAGGCGGTTCACGGAGAAGGAGCGGAGCCGGTGCAGTTCACCGAGAATCGACGGGCTTTGGCTGCGCTTGCTGCAGATCCAGCCCGCAACCTTCCATTCGTACGGGAAGAAGCAGCGCAGGCCGCAGCTGCTCCGGCTGAGCGCGCCAGCGATTTCGCCGAACGGCGGCGGAAGCAGCAGGCGAAGTGGCAGCTGCCGTTCCTGCCGACTACAACGATTGGCAGTTTCCCGCAAACCGCCGAGGTGCGGGCTGCAAGGCAGAAGTGGCGTAAAGGTGAGTGGAGCGCGGAGAAGTACGAAGCGTTCATCCAAGCGGAGATCCGCAGATGGGTGGAGTTTCAAGAGGAGATCGGGCTCGACGTATTGGTGCACGGTGAGTTTGAGCGGACCGATATGGTGGAGTTTTTTGGCGAGAAGCTCCCAGGATTTGCGTTTACGCAAGGAGGCTGGGTCCAGTCCTATGGAACGCGCTGCGTGAAGCCTCCGATCATTTATGGAGACGTCGAATTTGCTGGGCCAATGACCGTGAAGGAAACGGCCTACGCCCAAAGCCTGACGAACAAACCGGTGAAAGGCATGTTAACAGGTCCGATCACGATCTTGAACTGGTCCTTTGTTCGCAGTGACCTGTCCCGGGAGCAGGTGGCTTATCAAATTGCATTGGCCTTGCGAAAGGAAGTCGAAGTGTTGGAGGAAGCGGGAATTGAAATGATCCAGGTGGACGAGCCTGCGCTGCGCGAAGGACTGCCGCTGAAGCAGAAGGACTGGTCGAACTATTTGAACTGGGCAGTGAAGGCGTTCCGGATGACGACTTCATCGGTACGGGATACGACGCAAATTCATACGCATATGTGCTACTGCGAATTTGACGATATCTTGGAAGAGATCCGTGCGCTGGATGCGGATGTTATCTCGATCGAAACTTCACGGAGCCACGGCGAGCTGATCCACAGTTTTGAGAAGCATACGTATCCACTTGGAATCGGGTTAGGGGTTTACGACATTCACAGTCCGCGCGTCCCGTCCGCGGAGGAGATGATACGATTGATCGAGCGAGCGATTCAAGTGTTAGATCCGGAATTGTTCTGGGTCAACCCTGATTGCGGTTTGAAAACGAGGGGACAACAGGAGACAGTCGCAGCTTTGAAACAAATGACGGCGGCAGCAGAGCAGGTTCGCAGCAAATTTAGAAGAGGAATACAGGCGGAAACGGAAGTGGATAAAGTTTGAATTTTTTGAATCTGTAATTGACAAAGTGGTAGTTAGTGATTATTATAACTATTGTTAAACTAGTTGCAAGATAATATATAGTAACTAAGGAAAATAAAGTAGAAAAGAAGAGTCGGAGGGAAACACAAATGTCTCAAGTTTTATTTGTTAAGGCTAATAATCGCCCAGCAGAGCAATCTGCAACCGTAAAGTTGTACGAAAGCTTCTTGCAAACGTACAAAGAAACTCATCCTCATGATGAAATCATCGAATTGAACCTGTTTGAGTTGGACCTGCCTTACTATGATTTGGATATGCTGAACGGGCTGTTCAAAGTCAATAACGGGATTCCAACAACGCCAGAAGAGCAAAAAGCTGCTGACTTGGCTAACGGCTATTTGGAGCAATTTCTGAATGCGGATAAGGTCGTATTTGCATTCCCGCTATGGAACTTCACGATTCCAGCACAGCTGTTGACGTACCTGTTCTACTTGAACCAAGCGGGTAAAACGTTCAAGTACACCGAACAAGGTCCGGTGGGCTTGGTTGGCGATAAGAAAGTAGCGTTGCTGCAAGCGCGTGGCGGTGTTTATTCCGAAGGTCCTGCGACTGCGCTGGAAATGTCCCTGAACTATGTGAAGAACACCCTGGCCTTCTGGGGCATTAACGATCCGGAAGTCGTTGTGGTTGAAGGACACAACCAATTCCAAGACCGCGCCGAAGAAATCATTCATGATGGCGTAAAACGCGCTGCCGAACTGGCTGCTAAATTCTAATTGAACTGATTCATTAATTCAGAAGCCTGAGCCGTTTCATGATGGTTCAGGCTTTTTTCTTCTTGACCAATGAAGCAGGGAATAAATAAAATGAGAATAATTGAAATTCTAACAATATTAGAAAAATATCCCTATAGTCACTGATCAAGGAGTTATAATAATGAGAATCGTGTACGAGTATGTTCGGTTGTTTGCGATCATGACGATGAACCACAAAATCGGTTTCCTATGGTATCTGGTGTTTCCGCTCTTTCTCTTTTTTGTATATCATGCACCATGGCTAATGCAGCAACCGGAAGAAGACACTTTTATTCATCAGTCTAGCTTGTTTATCTCCTATATCACTTTAGTGATGTCTGTAGAAGTGACTACAAGTCTAATTTCGTTACGAGAAACGGGCTTTTTAAAAATGTTTAAATTCGTTTCTGGCAGCAAAAATGGCGTAATACTAGGCAAATTGATCAGCCAGCTTGTGTTCCTCATCCTCATGATTCTGTTGTTCACCGCAATTACAGGGACTTTATATTTGAACAGTTATGCGCATTTTCTCCCCTTTGTAATGACCGCTTTAACCTCCAGCCTGATTGGCGGGCTTGCGGTTTCCCTGTTTGTTCTGAACATTCTATTCTTGCCTGTCCGACAGGAAGCATTAATGACCCTTCTCAATATCTCGGTGCTGGTGATGTTTTTGATATCGGCCAACTCAGATTCCTTGCCGTTTCCGCTTGGGCATGTGATGGCTTTCATTAACCCGCTGGAGTACGTTCGGAATTTGACTTTCGTCTTTGCAGAGTGGTTTACAGGCCAACCGATCAGCCACTTGTCTTCCGTTTATCTATTTCTTATCACAGGCCTTTACATGGGGTTGGGAACGACAGGCTTCAAATGGATTAAAATTGTATCCCCCACTTACCGCACTTGAACGAAGGAGGAACCGATGATCACCATTCGTCATTTAAGCTATACCTATAAGAAGTCCGATCGTAAGGTCTTAAACGATTTGTGTGCAGACTTTGAAGCGGGGAAGATTCAGGTCTTGATTGGAAAAAATGGTTCAGGAAAAACAACTCTTTTTGACTTAATCGCCGGCGTAATCCAACGCCCGAAAGAAATTGTCGGCGTTCCTCATGATACGGAGATCCTATATAAATTGCAAGGCTTGTTATTTCCCAATGTGTTGAAGGGGAAGGATTTATTTCGTTTCTATCTTCACACAGATCATTCAAATAAGATCAAAGTAACTAACACCCCCTATACGGATTCGTGGATGAACCCATCGGAAATGGAATTTATGGAGAGAGCCTGGAACACTCCGTTTGGACAATTATCCGTTGGAGAAAGAAGATTTTTGAGTATCTTGGCGGCCACACTGATGAAGAGGAAGTTATACATCTTTGATGAACCTACGTCCGGTGTTGATCCTGAAGCCAGAATCCGAATTTTGCGAAGAATTGAACTTCTGGCTCAAGCCGGTCGGATCGTTCTGTTATCCAGCCATACCCTGCATGATTTTCAGAAAGTGGATTGTAAAATTCATCTCCTGAACCAAGGAAGGTTCACATTTGAAGGTACCTATGATCAGTTTGTGAAATCTTATTCTGATGCGAATCCCGACGATATTTTTGCTGAACGTTTAACACAGTAAGCCCAAGAAACTCCTGCTGGCTAGGTAGCGTGTCCAGTCGCATGGGTTTCTTTTTCATATTTTGGGAGGGGGATGTTCGATTTGCACCAAAGTGCCGAATACAATTATACTCACCTTATATACTTGGAGGAGTTGCGATCATGATGAACGAAATGGAAATCGTTGTAAAACTGTGTCTCGCGCTATTGTTCGGGCTATTTATCGGGATCGATCGGCAATTAAAGCAGAAACCGCTGGGCATCAAGACAAGTATGGTCATTTGTATTGCCAGCTGCTTGGTTACGATTGTGTCGATCGAGGCGTTTGCTAAATTCGCTGGACCAGATCATCCGAACATGGATCCGATGCGGCTGGCAGCGCAAATCGTCAGCGGGATCGGTTTCCTGGGGGCAGGGGCGATCCTTCGCCGAAGCAATGAAGGAATCTCCGGCCTGACCTCTGCGGCGATGATCTGGGCAGCGTCAGGGATTGGTATCGCGATCGGAACCGGCTTCTACCTCGCGGCTGCATTAACGGTGGTTTTACTCATCATTTCCGTGAATGTTGTACCTTATATCATTAAATGGATTGGACCATATAAGCTGAATCAACGTGACGTCTCCATCAAAATCGTCATGGAGGATCATGGCAACGTCACCGAACTGATTCGGATCATTGAATGCAGCGGGGATCTGGAACAAACATCGAAGATGAACAAGCACCGGATTCGGCGGCTGAAGATCAAAGACCTGGAGGAGGGCCGCCAGCGCGTCGATATGGTGATTACCGCATCCGAGAAGGAGTATACGACGGAGCTGTACCATTTTCTCCGGAAGATTAACCATGTCATCAGTGTGGAAGTAGAAAATCTCTAGTTTCAACATTAACATTGTTTAACTTCAGTTTAAATTCGATATGTAGTCTTTTTCCTAGAGCCGGTATGTCCGGCTCGTCTTGTTTCAGATAGAGAGGGAAGGGAAGAGAACCACATGCCAAGGAATAACCCTAACTTAAAAAATATAGATGATCAAGTGAGCCAAAGCGGAGGAAGTTCAAAGGCGTTTTTTCGCCTGATGCGAGAAACGAAACCGCCGCTGCCGCTCTTTGTTGTCGCGATCGTCCTCAGCCTCCTGTCAACGTTGGTCAGCCTCGTCATTCCGATGTTCACGAAAAATCTCGTTGACGGTTTTTCGCTGTCTTCCATCAGCGGGTCGCAGATCTTGTGGATCGGTGCTGCATTTATCGGGATGTCCGTCGCTTCCGGCGTATCGATCTTCCTGCTGAATTATACTGGTCAGCGCATGGTTGCCAGCCTTCGGGATCGATTGTGGAAGAAGATGCTCCGCTTGCCGGTATCCTACTTCGACAATACTCGAACCGGGGAGTCGGTCAGTCGAATGACGAATGACACCGGAATTCTCAAAACGTTGATCTCCGAACAAGTCTCCGGCTTTATCAGCGGGATTATCTCGATACTAGGTGCGGTAGCCGTCCTGTTTTATTTGAACTGGAAAATGACCCTGGTCATGTCCGCGGTGATCCCTCTCGCCGCACTGATCCTTGTGCCGCTGGGCCGGACGATGTATAAAATCTCACTGGCTATGCAGGACGAGACCGCCTCGTTTACAGCGGCCTTAAGCCAGGTGTTGTCCGAAATCCGCCTGGTCAAAGCATCGAATGCGGAGCGGCAGGAATACGAAAGCGGCAACCAAGCGATCGGCAGACTGCTCTCCTTCGGTGTACGGGAGGGTAAAGTCATGGCATGGATTAGCCCCTTTATGGCCTTTGTGATGATGATGCTGCTTGTCGTGGTGATTGGCTACGGCGGGATGCAGGTAGCGAACGGCGGGCTGTCCGCCGGAGAATTGGTGGCGTTTATTTTGTACCTCGTTCAGATTGTCATGCCGATGACGCAGTTGACGACGTTTTTCACCCAACTTCAGAAAGCGAAAGGGGCAACCGAGCGGATTCTTCAAACGCTGGATGCCGAGGAAGAGCCTTTTGACCAAGGACAGGAGATTACCAAGGCGGATCAGCCGTTAATCGTGGACGGAGTTACCTTCGCGTACAATCCGGAAGAGCCGGTACTGCAGGACGTTTCGTTTACGATGGAACCGGGAACCGTAACCGCAGTTGTAGGCCCCAGCGGCGGCGGCAAAACGACGTTGTTTGCCTTGTTGGAGCGGTTTTATACACCGCAGCAGGGCAGCATCCGCTTGGGGGACGCCCCCATCGATTCATTCTCGCTGCGCTCCTGGCGCGGAATGATTGGCTACGTCTCACAAGAAAGTCCGATCATCGCCGGAACAATCCGTGAGAATCTGTGCTACGGCATCGAGCGCGAAGTCAGCGAAGCGGAGCTGAAGCGGGCGGCGGAGATGGCGTATGCGGATGGCTTTATCGCCGAACTGCCAAACGGGTTCGATACCGATGTCGGCGAACGCGGGGTTAAGCTGTCCGGGGGACAGCGACAGCGGATCGCCATTGCGCGTGCATTACTGCGTGATCCGAACATCCTCATGCTGGACGAAGCTACCTCGAGCCTGGACAGCCGCTCGGAAATTGTAGTTCAGAAGGCACTGAATAACCTGATGAAGGGTCGGACAACGATTGTTATTGCCCACCGGCTCTCGACCGTCATTGGGGCAGATCAGTTGATTTTTATTGAAAAAGGGAAGGTTACGGGCCGAGGCACACATG
This sequence comes from Paenibacillus sp. 3LSP, assembly GCF_032465655.1. Lineage (NCBI taxonomy): Bacteria > Bacillati > Bacillota > Bacilli > Caryophanales > Paenibacillaceae > Paenibacillus > Paenibacillus sp. 3LSP. Next base: position 19,632 of record NZ_JAWDJI010000243.1, read on the forward strand.
AGCAGCTCTTGCGCCAGCACGCCATGTATCGCGAGTTCGCCTCACAGCAGCTGCAAATCGCCGCAAGCCAAGAAGAGTCAGAACCGATTGATAACGAGGAGGAAGAGATGTAACATGGCTAAAATTCTCGTTGTGGACGACGATCAACATATCCGTGAGCTGGTTCGCCTGTTCCTGGAGGAAGCGGGTATCGATCAAGTGTTGGAAGCTGAAAATGGCCGGGAGGCTCTGGCCCTAGTGGAATCAGAAAAGGTCGACATGGTGATCCTCGACATCATGATGCCGGAGATGGACGGCTGGGATCTTTGCCGTGAGCTGCGCCGTTACTATGAGATGCCGCTGCTCATGTTAACGGCGAAGGGGGAGACCCGGCAGGTGGTCAAGGGCTTTGAACTGGGCACGGACGATTACCTCGTCAAACCGTTTGAACCCGCCGAACTCGTTGCCCGGGTGAAGGCGCTGCTCAAGCGGTATCAAGTGTCGATCTCGCAGATCGTGACCATCGGTACGCTGCGAATGAATCGCAAAACCTTTGAAGTTGAAAATGGCGATTCCAGCCTGACGCTGCCGCTGAAGGAATTCGAACTGCTGTTCAAGCTGGGCAGCTATGCAGGGCGTACCCTCCCCCGGGAACAGCTGATTGAGGACATCTGGGGATACGATTTTGAAGGAAATGAACGCACGCTGGATGTGCATATTAATCGATTGCGCGAACGGTTTCCCGAAGAAACGTTTGGATTTAAAATTCGTACGATCCGTGGTCTCGGTTACCGTTTGGAGGTGGGGGAACGTTGATCTTCTGGAAGAGAGCCGGAGAGATCCTGCTCCGAATCGGCCAGTTTCTGATTATCCTCGCATGTTTCGGAATCACTTGGTCTTTGGCGCGCTGGGGAACTGCAGCGATTTACCGAAGATGGGAGCCTCCTTTTTCGGCTTATGTTATCGATCTGCTTAATGTCATTTTCGGTGTCATCTTATTATTATTGATCATGCTTCTGATATCCGCGATGTTCCGGCCTCGTCAACTGAGAAGCCTGAACCGCGTGATCGATGCGATTCGCCGGATCTCCCAAGGGGATTTCTCGGTTCGGATCGATGGATTTGAACGGATGAGGGAGTTTGAAACGATCGTGAACAGCTTTAATGAGATGGCACGGGCATTGGGACAAATGGAAACGATGCGGCAGGACTTCATCTCCAACGTATCCCACGAAATCCAATCCCCGTTAACCTCAATCCGCGGCTTCGCCCGAGCTTTGCGCAGACCGGACTTATCGCCAGAGAAACGGAACCATTACCTGGAGATTATCGAATCGGAAAGCCGCCGTTTGTCGCAGATGAGCGATAATTTACTGAAGCTCTCCGCATTGGAAACAGACCGTACCTCGCTGCAGACGAACCGGTTTCGGCTGGACCGCCAGCTGCAAAATGTGGTATTAGCCTGTGAGCCTCAGTGGCTAGCCAAAAACATTCAAATCCAGATGGAGGTTTCCGAGCTGGAGATTGAGGGCGTCGAGGATCTGCTCAGCCAGGTCTGGATGAATCTGATTCATAACAGTATCAAATTTACGCCGGAAGGCGGGGAAATCCGAGTGTCGCTTACGTCTGAAGAGGAGCGGGCAGTAGTTATGGTGGCGGACAACGGGATTGGCATGTCCGAGGAGGATTTGGTTCATATTTTTGAGCGTTTCTATAAAGCTGACAAAGCTCGTACACGCAAAGATGGGGGCAGCGGGCTTGGATTGTCGATCGTTAAAAAAATCGTGGACATCCATCAAGGTGAGATTACCGTCGCTTCTGAGCTCGGTAAAGGCTCTAGATTTCACGTGTTCATCCCTTTCCATTGGAAACAATAATGGTTGGAATTTGTAACCTTTTATTTGGATTTGGAGGCAAGAGACATGATATGATGGTATTGTGTGCTCTTGTCTAACCAGCTCAAATAAAGGATGATTGGATGAATGAGTAAACGTATTTTGATTGTCGATGATGACGAAAAAATCGCAAAACTAATCGAAATCTATCTTATAAATGAAGGTTATCATGTACTGAAGGCGGAGGACGGCTTGCGGGCGCTGGAGATCACCGAGCAGGAGGAAGTGGACTTGGTGATTCTTGATGTGATGCTCCCTGGGCTTGACGGAATCTCCGTTTGTATGAAGATTCGTGAATCCAAGACCACGCCGATCCTTATGTTAAGCGCCAAGGACGGCGATATGGACAAGATAACCGGGCTGATGACCGGAGCGGACGATTATATGGTGAAGCCATTTAATCCGCTGGAGTTGGTCGCCCGGGTCAAATCGTTGCTTCGTCGATCCTCTTATACTGTGCAGCCGCCAAGCTCAACACAGCCATCGCAGGATCATATTATCAAGATCGCCTCACTGGCGATCGATAAAGAAACACACACGGCGACCGTAGACGGCAACCCGCTGAAGCTGACCCCAATCGAATTTGGCATTCTGCATCTGTTGGCGAGCCATCCCGGACGGGTATTTGGTTCTGAGGAAATCTTCGAATTGATTTGGAAGGATAAATATTTGGACAGCAGCAATTCGGTTACCGTGCATATCAGCCGCCTCCGAGATAAGCTGGAGAAGGAAATGGATGGGGAGAAGCTGATTCGTACCGTCTGGGGGGTTGGCTACAAACTTGAAAGCTAGCCTGCGTTTTGTTGCCTGGTTGTTCTGGACCGTCGTCACTTCACTAATTGCGCTATTTTTGCTTATTTTGCTGGCGCGGTTATTTTTTATCAGCTTCCCTAGTATGACGGTGTACAATGTGGTGCTGTGGATTAACCGAAATATCGGTTTCCCGGAAGCGTACTATTTGACCGGCGTACCGATTCTAATGCTGTTTTCGTTGTATTTTTACCGCCGCAGCCTTCGTCGTCAAGAGAAGCGCTACTTGGAGCAGCTCATCGAAGAGGTCCATAAAATTGAAGCCGGCTCCGTACGGAAAATCCCCGTACAGAACGTTGGGCAGCTCGGGCAGCTTGCGACCGATATCAACCGGATGATCGACCGGCTGGTCACCTCCATCGAGGATGAACGGCGGGCGGAGCAGACGAAAAATGAGCTGATTACCAACGTATCCCATGATCTACGCACCCCGCTTACCTCGATAATCGGTTATTTGGGACTGATTGAAGAGGACCGTTACCGCGATGAGGTGGAGCTGCGTTATTATGTCAACATGGCCTACGAGGAGTCACTTCGGCTAAAGCAGCTGCTACAGGACTTGTTCGAATACACGCGTATGCAAAATAAGGAGATGAAGCTGGAATTCAGGCGGATTAATCTCGCGGAGATGCTTCATCAAATGGCTGCGCATTTCGGCTGGCAGCTGCAAGAGAATGGCATGGAATGCCGGCTGTATCTGCACGGACCGCTGTACATTCAGGCGGATGGGGACAAGCTTCGCAGGGTCTACGAGAACCTGATGACCAATGCGATCCGGTATGGTCACGAGGGGAAGTATCTGGATATTCGCGGCTGGCAGGAAGGCGAAGAAATCGTCACCGAAGTTGTCAATTACGGTGATCCGATTCCGACTGTGGACTTGCCGCATCTATTTGATCGGTTTTACCGTGTGGAGAAGTCACGCGCTTCCCAGACAGGGGGCTCCGGCATCGGCCTCGCGATCGCCAAGCATATTGTCGATTTGCACCATGGCTCCATCTCGGCGGACAGCAACGAGTATCGTACCGCGTTTACGGTACGGTTGCGCCGGGATGACGCCTGAAATATCAACTAGAATTCGCAGGATGACGCCAGATGGCGTCTTTTTGTTTAAGGAAAACGCAGTAAATTCTTAAGGAAAACTTAACAATTTCTTAGTCGGGACGCAAACTCTATTCGGCATAATGGACCAAGTAAGGCGGAGATACAAAGACAGCCTTGTTTTTTGAAAGCCGGGAGAAAGTGAGGAATCAATCATGAAGACTCGTTCTATGGATTTGCTTTACCGCGAATATAAAAATGACGTTTTTCGATATTTGTATAGCATGTGCCACAACTCGCATATCGCTGAGGATTTGATGCAAGAGACGTTTTGCCGGGCGCTGATGCACCTGCACGAAGCAGAGGGGAAGAGAGCCAAGGCCTGGCTGCTTCGCGTCGCCCATAACGCTTATATCGACTTGCTGCGGAAGGAAAGCCGGTCGTCCTCGTACGAAAATGAATTTTTTCACCGATATCCGAGCGACGATACTCCGGAGAAATCCGTGCTTGGCGAAGAGAGCCGCCGGGAACTCTACGCACAGCTGGCTTTTCTGCAGCCGAACCAACAACATGCGGTGCTGCTGTATGACGTACAGGGCTTCTCTTATCAGGAGTCGGCGGATTTGATGGGTATCTCGTTATCCCATTTCAAAATCGTATTGTACCGCGCCAGACAAAAGCTGCGTCGATCCAGAGAAACTGCCTGATCTGATACTTATCCTTCTTAAATACTTAACGATAGGAATACGATTTTCCTACCTCTGAGACTGCCTTTGGGCGGTCTTTTTGGTTTGTTCTCTGTTCATTTCGGTTGACTTGATGTAGGATATTACCAGAAATCGCCTGAACATAAAGGAGGACGAAACCCATGTCGAAGTTGCCAAATCATCTGCAAGACTGCGTGACATTAAACAATGGAGTTCAAATGCCTTGGCTGGGACTTGGCGTCTTTAAGGCCAAGGAAGGCGAGGAAGTCGTGCAAGCTGTGAAGGCGGCAATCCGCGCGGGCTACCGCAGTATTGATACCGCTTCCGCTTACCGCAATGAGGAAGGCGTGGGTCAAGGTGTCCGGGAGGCGCTGCAAGAGAACGGTCTTCAAAGGAAAGATGTATTTATAACGTCCAAGGTGTGGAACTCGGATCAAGGGTTTGAGACGACACTGAAGTCGTTTGACGACAGCCTGAAGCGATTAGGGCTCGACTATTTGGACTTATTTCTCGTGCATTGGCCCGTGAAGGGGAAGTACAAGGAGACGTATCGGGCGCTTGAAAAAGTGTATGCCGAAGGTAAGGTACGCGCGATCGGCGTAAGTAATTTTCAAATCCACCATTTGGAGGATTTGTTGTCCGAAGCCAAGGTTGTGCCGGCCGTCAACCAAGTGGAGTTTCATCCTTATTTGAGTCAAAAAGAATTGCTTCGCTATTGCACGGAGAAAGGCATTCAGTTGGAGGCCTGGTCGCCGCTGGGCCAAGGTCATTTGCTGGAGCATGAGCTGCTGAAAGGCATTGCCAGCAAATATGGCAAAACGGTGGCACAGATTATTTTGCGTTGGGATGTACAACTGGGCGTCGTCACCATTCCGAAATCGATCCGGGAAGCTCGGATTATAGAGAATGCGGATATCTTTGATTTCGAATTAAGTGCCGAGGAGATGCAGGCGATCGATGGATTAAACCGCAACCAACGGTTCGGATCAGATCCAGATAAAAACATACCCAAATAAATGAATCAACCATTCTATACCGAAAAAATGTGAGGTCATGATGAACCAGTCAACCGCCGTGAAGTCGGCGAATCCTGTACTTACGGTCTATCCGATTCTTTTTGCGATCAGCACGGTGCATTTATTAAACGATACGATGCAATCCGCGATTCCGGCCTTATTCCCGGTGCTGCGCGAATCCCTCTTGTTATCCTATGGCCAAATCGGCTGGATTTCGTTCGCCATGAACATGACAGCCTCCTTGTTCCAGCCCTTGGTTGGTTTGTACTCTGATGTTCGGCCCCGGCCTTATATTCTACCGCTTGGAGTTTGCTTCACGCTGGCGGGCATCGTTATGCTGGCCTTTGCTCCCAGTTATCCTTTGATTCTGCTGGCAGTGACCTCTATTGGGCTGGGGTCGTCGGTGTTCCATCCGGAGTCGTCGCGTGTAGCTTATTTAGCGGCGGGTCCAAGACGCGGCCTAGCGCAGTCGATCTTTCAAGTCGGCGGGAACATCGGGGCGTCGTTAGGTCCGATCATGTCAGCTTTGATCTTTATCCCGTTAGGTCAGACCAGCGTAGCTTGGTTTGCTTTGGCAGCGGTTGCGGCGATCGTCATCCAGTTTTTCGTAGCAAAATGGTACAGCGGCCAGGATTTGAAACCACGTAAGCTGCGTGCAGCGGGTTCGAAAGCCGCAGGTGGAGCAGCTCGAACGAAGAGCCGGCTCAGCCGGGGCAAAATCATGCTGGCTATTACCGTGCTTGTGCTGCTGTTGTTCTCCAAAAACGTATATTCGATCAGTATCTCGACGTTTTATTCATTTTTCCTTATGGACCACTACGGCGTTGCGAAAGATACGGCTCAATGGTATATTTTTGCCTTTTTGGCGGCTTCGGCGGTGGGCACGTTTTTTGGCGGGCCGATCGCGGACCGCTATGGGCGGCGCAATATCATATGGGTATCTATCCTCGGGACGGCGCCGTTTTCGCTGTTGTTGCCTTATGCCAACCTGTTCTGGTCAGGCGTACTCGTTGTCATTGCCGGCCTGATCATGTCCTCGGCGTTTTCGATCATCGTCGTGTATGCGCAGGAGCTATTGCCGGGAAAGGTCGGGCTGATCTCGGGCTTGTTCTTTGGCTTGTCCTTTGGGCTTGGCGGCTTAGGGTCTGCCGTGTTGGGGAACTTTGCCGATCAGGCGGGCATTTTGTTCATTATGCAGGTCTGCTCTTTGCTGCCGTTGATCGGTCTGCTCACCGTCCTGCTGCCCAAGGATGAAGCATTAAAACAGCAGGAGGCAGGGAGCTGATGATATCAACGATCACTGGTGCTGCCGATTTGATTGAGGCGATTCGCCGGCAGCCGGACATGATGACGGATCTGCAGCTTGTTGCTGAGCTGAAGTTGCCTCAGGGCTGCATCGCCGCCGGATATATTCGCAACTTTGTCTGGGACGTGCTGCATGGCTATGCTGAACGGACGCCGCTGCACGATGTGGATGTGCTGTATTATGATCCATCGTGTCTAGATGAGGAGGCGGAGAAAGCCAATGATGCAAAACTGCGCGAACGAAATCCTCGGTTGAATTGGTCGGTGAAAAATCAGGCGCGCATGCATTTGCGCAACGGTACTCCGCCTTACCGTTCGGTTGAGGATGCTATGCGGTATTGGCCGGAAACGGCAACGGCGGTGGCCGCACGCTTGAACGCAGCGGGGGAGGTCGAGCTGATCGCGCCCTTCGGGCTGGACGATCTCCTGTCGCTTCGGGTTCGGCAAGGGCCGTATTTTCACGATCATCACGTGTTCCAGAAGCGGGTCCACGACAAAGAATGGCTCAGACGCTGGCCGTTAAAGCTGGTTGAGGAGGGAGCTGCGGGTTCCTCATTGAACGAGGGGGGCCTCACCTAGACCTAACGGATAACGGACTCAGATGACGTTATTTTGAGTCCAAACGCTTTAAATCGATCATTTACGGACCCCAGAGGCCTTATTTCCCGGAAATTGCTCCTTTCAAGGCAAACTGAGCGTGAATAAGGTCATTGAAGTCCGTTAAATTTTTATCAAGCACAAAATCAATGAAATAAGGGCTCTGTGGTTCGTTAGAACTTCATCCAATCCCTCCCGCCAACAAAACCTGCTTCTCCCTGCGTTTTCATGATAAAATTTGGTTATTGGCTTTTTGATCCATCCATAGGGAGAGTAGATACATGAAGAGCTCAAAAGGGTATTTTTATTATTTCATCTGGATGCTTGGAGCCCTGGTATTGATGTATTATGGACATCAGTTTACTGACATGATGAATCATAAGACACAAACGCTGGGTAAAATCGATTACGGCTTGATTGGCAAAATTGCCTATGGCTTAGCATTTGGATTGTATTTAAGCTTTCTGAACGGCTTTCCAAATCGGCGGAAGTTCCACCGCCCGTTGTTTGCTTTCGTTTTTGTGCCCAGCTTCCTGTTGCTGATCTATCCAATCATTACGATGTATGTGAAACAGATCTATATCGTGGGTTATTTTGAGATCGTGCGAGATCCGCAATTGTTTTTCTTTGGGATGCTGACCGCTTTATCTTTAATCAAAAGCACGTTTACAACGCGTTAATCCCGTGAAAGGGAATTAGCCGGTGATCGGAGGAAGAAGAAATGGCAAAGATTCTAGTACTCGGCGGTTCTCGTTATTTTGGCAAAAGACTGGTTAATCTGCTGGCAGGCTCGGGGAAGCATGAGGTTACGGTTGCGACCCGAGGCCAAACGGAGGCCCAGTTTGATGCGCCGGTCACGCAGCTGCGGCTGGACCGTACAGATGAGAAATCGTTGCAAGAGGCGGCTGCGGCGGGACCTTGGGATCTGGTGTACGATAACATCTGTTATTCTCCAAACGAAGCGCTTGCTGCGGTGCGGGCATTCAAGGGGCGCGTCGGGAAGTATGTCTTGACCTCCACTTTATCGGTCTATAAGCTCGGCAAATCGCCTTTGGCCGAAGAAGACTTCGATCCTTATCATTATGAGCTGAAGCTTGGGGATAAGCAGGCGTTTGATTATGGGGAAGGGAAACGACTGGCTGAAGCGGCTTTTTTCCAACAGGCAGGTTTCCCGGTGAGCGCCCTGCGGATTCCGATCGTATTAGGGCCGGATGACTATACGCGTCGGTTGCATTTTCATGTCGAGCATGTCCAGCTGGGGCAGCCGATCGGGATTCCAAATCCGGACGCATCGATCTCCTTTATCACTTCAGCGGAAACGGCGAAGTTCTTGGCCTGGCTGGGGGATAACGAACTGACTGGCCCGATGAACGCTTGTTCTGATGGGGAAATTCCCATTGGCGAAATTATCCGCTTAATTGAATCGATCACCGGCAAAACAGCGTTGATCGAACGTGAAACGACTCAGGAGCATCAATCACCATTCGGCATCCCAAGCTCATGGGTAATGGACAATACCAAAGCACGTGAAGCAGGATATCAGTTTGAAGCGCTGGGCGATTGGCTGCCGGGATTAATCCGTCACATTGCGGAGAGCGGACAGAAGGAGTGAGGTTTGGGGATGTCTTTTGCAAACAAGACCGTCATTGTCACGGGAGCAGGGCAGGGCATTGGCCGCGGTGTGGCTGAAGCTTATGTTCGGGAAGGTGCGTCTGTCGTATTGGCGGAGTTCAATGAAGAAACCGGCAGAGCAACAGCGGAGGCAATCCGCAAGAACGGGGGCCAGGCCATATTCGTGCCGTGCGATGTTCGCCAGGAGGCAGACATTGTTCGTTTAATGGAGACAGCTGAGCGTGAACTGGGGCGGATCGATATTTTGATTAACAATGCGGGAGTATCGCGATTTAAATCCACTTATGAGCTCACGGTAGAGGAATGGGACGATGTGCTGAACACCAATGTGCGAAGTACGTTTATAGCCTCCCGTGAGATGGCCAAACGTGTGAAGGGGAGCGGCCGGGGTGGAGCCATTGTGAATATCTCCTCTACACGTTCGCTCATGTCTGAGCCTGGTTCGGAGGCGTACGCCGCTTCCAAGGGAGCCATCGTATCGCTTACGCATGCGCTGGCTGTATCGCTTGGCCCGGACGGCATCCGCGTGAATTGCATCAGTCCGGGGTGGATTGAAACCGGCGATTACAATGCTTTGCGCGAGATCGATCACAAGCAGCATCCGGCAGGACGCGTTGGAACTCCGGAGGATATCGCCCGGGCCTGCCTGTACTTGACTCACCCGGACAATACATTTGTGACCGGCGCACATCTAGTAGTTGACGGCGGGATGACGCGGAAGATGATTTACGAGCCTTAAGGCGAGCAAATCCGAATCAACACGATAGATATAGGGAGATTAAGCATGGGACCGATTTGATCCTTCACTCTTGAACCTAACCTTTTTTTGACCCCGGAGTATCCGGGTTATTTGGTTTGGAACAAAGGAGTGATACGGGGATGAAACGGTCCTTTTTTTGGTTATGGGGTTCGCAAACCTTGTCTAACATGGCGGACGTCCTGTATATTGTCGCTTTTATTACGCTGGTCCTGGATCAGACCGGATCCATCATCTTTGCGACGTTGGTTCCTTTGATTCGGGTGAGTTCCCAGTTAATCAGCAGCTTGCTGGCTCCCTTGGTGATCGCCAGATTTCGACTGACCCCAATATTATCGATATCGCAAGGCGGTCAGTTTCTGTTATTTTCGTTGCTTGCGTTATATGTCTCCCCATGGGTTGGTGGAACTGCCCCGGGCATTCTGTATGGAGTGATCTTAGTGATTTCCTTCCTCGACGGTTGGACGACACCTGCAAGGAATGCCCTGATTCCCAGGCTGGTTCGGGACGATACGTTGCTGAAAGCGAACAGTATGATCGCGGTGACGGATCAAGTCATCCAGTTTGCAGGATGGGCGCTCAGCGGTGTAGTTGTGGCGAAGTTTGGTTCGTTTCCGGTGCTTGCTGCGGTTGCTGGAGCTTACGGAATCGCTATGTTGGCTACGACCCGAATCGTAGATCCGATCGGAGGGCAACTTCGAAATACAACATCTATGGCAGCAAATGGAGATAGGGGATCCAGACGGGCCATCTCTCATTGGGAAACGTTAAAAGAGGGGTGGATCACCCTATGGCGATTGCCAAGATTGCGTGCACTAACCTGGATGGAGATGATGGAACTGTTAGGCGGTTCGATATGGTCGGGGGCTTTTTTGCTTGTATTTGTGCGCGATATTTTACACCGGGATGAATCATGGTGGGGGTATATCAACGCTGGTTATTTTGCCGGGGCTGTATTAGGCGGACTGTGGATTGTAGCTCTGGTAAACAAGTTGGAGAATCGGTTGTACCCAGCACTGCTGATCGGTATGCTCGGATATGCCGTTTTGACCTTTGCCTTTGCGTTGAACACTTCCGCTGTTTTGACGCTGGGCATAGTGCTGTTGACCGGTCCGTTTTCCGAATTAGTCGGAGTTGCCCGCCAAACGTTTACGCAACGCAGCGCCGGTCCGGATCAGTTGCCCAAAGTGCTATCAGCTCAATCCGCGTTGCAGAATTTCCTGTTTGGAATATCTCTGCTGCTCATGAGCTTCATCGCGGAGGGGTTCGGAATTATCTACGTTTACTTGCTGGCAGGAGGGTGGAGCGTACTTTCAGTCTTCATCGGAGTACGACATCGCCAAGTATTCCATCAACCTGCACAGAACGAATCGGGATGGTATAATTAGGAAAAGATGATTCGTTTTTCAAGGAGCTGTGGGAGTTGTGGATGTGACCAAGCCGAACGTCTTTATTGGATCTTCAAGGGAAGCGATCGGGATCGCGAGCGGGATCCAGGCCCAGATCAACCGATATGCCCAGGTAACTCCATGGTATGCCGGCGCGTTCGAAGGCAATGACTACACAATGGAATCGCTGGAGAAGCAACTTGGCAAGAACGACTTTGGGGTGTTCATATTTGCACCGGATGATGTCGTTTTCTATCGGGGGAAGTTTGTTTTGATCACCCGGGACAATACCCTTTTTGAAATGGGATTGTTTTGGGGTAGATTGGGACGAAGGCGGGTTTATGCCATCATCCCGCAGGAGATCAGAGAGTGTGACGATCTCATTCCAGGGGAGAAAATTTCAGAATATCATCTCTTATCTGATCTTCAAGGCTTAACGTTGCTAAGATATGAGGTGCGAACGGATGGGAATGACGAGGCGGCTGTCGCCGTCGCCTGCCGCTCGCTTATCAAAGCAATTCAAGAAGAAGGATGTTACCAAGACCCGCGCGATGAACTTGCAAGAATGGAAATGGAGCTGGAGCGTAAACGCCGAATCCTGCATCTCTTTTGGACTTATAACAAAAATATAACCGTACCCGATGATCAGGAACGTTACAACGCTTTGAGCGAAGCCATTCGGACGTCGATTCTTCCTCCTCCGGGGTATCTGGTAACCGGTGCTGCGCTATGGAAGGCACAGGGAGATGAGGGGATGGGGCAAGTAGGAGGCAACGTAGGGAAAGGCAGATTTTTTACCTTTCATGAGAACAAAGTGCGGGTGGAATCCGGACAACAGCCGATCTACGTGTTAGATGCGTATTTAACCTCAAAATGGGCTTTCTTTAGACGTCTTGAAGTTGAACAGGTATACATCCTATGCTATCCTTTAGGTAGAGAACATGTGCTTTCGGTTCATTTTTCCGGAAGGCATCACTTGACCGAAGAGCAGTTAGGCCTCATCGTATCTGATAACAATGAACTGCTGCGGACCATTCATTATATCCTTGGAGGGGATTCGGTATGAAGCGAGGTAACTTGAAACTGAAGCAAGGCACTGCCCCGGTTCCCAAGGCTTCCAAGCATTTGTCCCCATCGATGATGATGGATGCCAAGCGTACAAAGGGACGTAAGCTTCAATCCAGCCGCCCTAAAGGCATTCTCTATATTGGTCCTTCCGTCGAAGGCGGAGATAAGGAATATGTGAAGGTTCTCACGGGTGATGTAGACCGTACGAAACCTTCCTTCGTTTAATCGATCAGTCGAACACCCCCCCCCATGATCAACATGGGGGGGGATTTTTTTGCTGCGGATAAATTTACATCTTCCTTCCCCTATGCCAAAATGAAAGGAAACGTTGACCCATTTACTCCAACGAAATTATGAAGCTATGCTGAGGAGGCCAAAAAGATGCGTATCGGAATCATCGGACTCGGCGATATTGCGCAAAAAGCGTATTTGCCTGTGATTACGGCGAGGGAGGACGTCGAACTTGTCTTGAGTACACGAAATCAGGAGACACTTGCCAAACTGGCGGCTAAATACCGTATACCGGAGACGGTTGGAAGCGTGGACGAGCTCGTGAAGTCCGGCGTGGATGCTGCGTTCGTCCATTCGGCAACGGAGTCCCATCCGGCGGTGGTGGAGCAACTGATTGAGAACGGAATCCACGTCTACGTGGATAAGCCAATCGCTTATCATTACGAGGAATCCAAACGGCTCAGCGAACGAGCGGAGCAAAAAGGCGTGCTGCTTATGACGGGCTTCAACCGACGGTTTGCTCCGATGAACGCAGCCCTCGAGGATCAGCCGGATCGTCGGCTAGTGCTGCTGCAGAAAAACCGGACGCCTTCGCCCGATTATGCTCGCCGCTTCGTGTTCGACGATTATATCCATGTGGTGGATACGCTGCGGTTTCTGGCACCGGGTGACGTCCAAAGCTTTCATATCTCGACCCGAGTACAGGAGGGCAAGCTGTACCATGTCACACTTCAGTTGGAGGGTGACGGCTTTACCTGCATCGGAATCATGAACCGTGACTCAGGGGCTAACGATGAAATCCTGGAAGTGATGAGCCCCGGTCAAAAATGGCGGGTAGACGGGTTGAACACGACGGAACATTATGTTGGCGGTGAGGCGAAACGGTTGACTTTTAAGGACTGGGATCCGGTGTTGTATCGGCGGGGATTCGTACAGATTATCGACCATTTTATCCGCTGTGTTCGCGAAGGAATGAAACCGGCTATCTCACTGCAAGATTCGTTGGAAACCCATCGGCTGTGTGAGGAGATCGTGAAGAGTGCTGAGGCGAATGGCGCTGCAGCTTGGGAACGACCGCTTTGAAACTTTCGCTCTTGACCAACGTAGAACAGGATATCGAAACTACGCAGGCCGGACAGGACAACCGTTCCGGCGGGAAAGGGAGGAGCTTAGGTTGTTCGAGGATCTTAACGCTCGCATGGCAGAACTGAAAGAGAAGGGCCGGAATCAGGAGAAGTGGCAGCAACGCCTCAAAAATCTGAAGCAAGAGTTAACTGGTCTGCAAGATGAACGGAACCGATGGCAGAAGAAGCTGGCTGCAGAGGAAGAAGATGTTCGCAAGCTGTCGTCAATGTCAGTTTCCAACTTATTGGCTACCTTACTTGGCAACAAAGCCGAGAAGCTGGATCGGGAGCAGCAGGAAGTGCTGGAAGCCAAGATGAGATATGATGCCGCAGAAGCTGCGGTGCGCGATATGGAGCGGCAAATTGTGGAGATTGAGCGCAAACTGCTCGAGCTGGGTTCATGGAAGAACGAGTATGAACGTGTATTTCAAGCCAAAGAGCGGAAGATTCTGGAGGAGGATGGAGAGCTGCGGGAGCTGGCTGAACGCGAAGCGGTCCTCACCGTCCAGTTGAAAGAGGTGGACGAAGCGCTGAAAGCTGGACAATCCGCCCTGCACGATCTAAATGCAGCGGAGGAAGATCTGCGTTCTGCGAAAAATTGGGGGACGTACGACATGCTGGGCGGCGGGATGTTGTCGACGCATATTAAGCACTCGCGGATTGATGAGGCAATGGACCATGTGACAGCTGCACGGCAAAGTCTGCGAGTGTATCAGCGGGAGCTGAGCGACGTTGGAGCGAGCATTGCGATGGATTTGGAGATCGGCGGGTTGCTGAAATTTGCCGACTATTTCTTTGACGATATTTTCTCGGATTGGATGGTCCAGGGGCGAATCAACAACGGCTTAAATCAAGTCCGGAAACAGATCTCAGCGGTGAGCGATGTGCAACGCCAGCTGGAAACCGCGAAGCGCAAGCTGGAAACGGAACGGGCGGAAGTGCATCGGAAATACGTCCAAGTGGTGGAGCATTACGCTTAAATGCATTCAAGCTCGGGAACTTTTGGGTTCCTGGGCTTTTTTTGTAATACAAAACGGGTTCGATGCAAATAGCTAAAGGAAAAACGAGAAAGGGAGTCGGACATGAAGCGGACTTGGTGGAAAGAAAGCGTCGTGTACCAAATCTATCCGATCAGCTTCAAGGATTCGAATGGGGACGGAGTGGGTGACCTGCGCGGGATCCTGTCCAAGCTGGATTATTTGCAGGACCTTGGGGTCGACGTCGTTTGGATCTGTCCGATCTATCAATCGCCGGGGCATGATAACGGCTATGATATTAGCGATTATTATAAGATCGATCCCGCTTTTGGCACGATGGAGGACTTTGATGAGCTGCTGGAAGGTCTGCACGCGCGGGGAATGAAGTTGATGATGGACCTGGTGCTAAACCACACTTCGGACGAGCATCCCTGGTTCCTGGAATCCCGGAAGTCCAAGGACAATCCAAAGCGGGATTACTACATTTGGCGGAAGGGCAAAAACGGAGGTCCGCCAAACAACTGGGAGTCGTATTTCAGCGGCTCGGTCTGGGAGTATGATGAACGTACCGACGAATATTATTTACATTTGTATTCCAAACATCAGCCCGACTTGAACTGGGAAAATCCGGCCGTCATCCGTGAGCTTCATGATATGGTGAAGTGGTGGCTTCAAAAAGGTGTGGACGGCTTCCGCTTTGATGCCATCGCGCATATCGCCAAGGCAAAAGGACTGCCGGATGCGGACAATCCGCAGCAGACACCAACGGTTCGGGCGTATGAGTTGTTTTCAAATCTGGATGATGTACATACCCTTCTGCAAGACCTGCATGATAACGTGTTGTATTACTATGACATTATGACCGTAGGCGAAACGTCAGGGTTAGGCCCGGAAGAGGCACTGAGTTACGTTGGCGATGACCGGCGGGAATTGAATATGACGTTTCAGTTTGAGCATATGTTTCTGGATGCAGCCTCTGCGGGCAGCGGCAAATGGGACGTTGTACCGTGGAAGCTGACGGACTTAAAGGAAGTCATCTCCCGCTGGCAGACCGTGCTGCATGGCAGAGGGTGGAACGCCAATTATTTGTGCAATCATGACCAGCCGCGCGCAGTTTCCCGTTTCGGGAACGATCAGGAACCATACCGTATTCCGTCCGCGAAAATGCTGGCGACCTTCCTCCATATGCTGGAGGGAACGCCGTACATTTATCAGGGTGAGGAAATCGGCATGACGAACGTGGTCTTTGATTCGATTGACGATTATCGTGATGTAGAGACGCTTAACTACTACGAGGAGCAGCGGAGAAACGGTGTTCCGGAGGCGGACATAATGCGAGCGATTCGTCTCAAGAGTCGGGATAACGCCCGCACCCCCATGCAATGGGATGCTGGACCACAGGCCGGGTTTACCACAGCCGAATCCGCTTGGATCCGAGTGAACCCGAATCACGAACGGATCAATGTGGAGGAAGCGATCCGTAATCCCGATTCGATATACCATTACTACAAAGAACTGATTCGTTTAAGAAAAGAACATGCGGTGATTGTCTACGGCGCATACGAGCTGCTGCTTCCCGATCATCCACAGATCTATGCGTTTACCCGGAAGTTGGAGAAGAGCCGCTTGCTGGTGATCCTGAACTTTAGTTCCGAGGAGCCGGTATTCGAATGGCCGGTAGAGGCAATGGAGCCGGAGGACATTGAATTATTAATCTCCAACTACGCTCCGCAGGAGCACGAGGATCTATTGAATTTACCGTTGCGCCCCTATGAAGCAAGGGTTTATTTGAAACGATACTGATTCACAGGAAGTTCGCATAGTCTGAAGCATTTCGACGTGCTACACTGGTGATACAGGTGATGTGCAGAACTTGGAACGAATGGAGGGGTAGCCCATGAAACGGATCTTGGACTGCCGGGCTTCGGATTTTCGTCAGATGGATCGCGAAGCTCTAAAGGGAGCCATTTTGGCAGCAGAAGGACGAACGGTGATGGCGGAAACGGTGGTTACATCACAGCCGCTGCTGCCCGAGATCACCAATGCGGAGCTTGCCAAAGCTTTCGGCGCGGACATGATCTTGTTGAACGTCTTTGATGTATTTCACCCGCAGATTCGCGGTATTGCGTCGCGGGATTTGTTTGCCCCGGATCGTGGCAGTGAGGAGAGCTCGACGAGCACGCGAAACCCGATCGCAGAACTGCAGCGACTCACGGGACTGCCGGTTGGCATCAATTTGGAGCCGGTCGATGAGTCAGCTGATGCGGTTGAAGGGCTTAATGAGCTGCCTGAAGGACGCAAGGCAACGGCGCAGAGCTTGGCTGAGGCTAAGCGGCTGGGCGTGGATTTCGTGTGCTTAACGGGCAACCCGAAAACCGGCGTGACCCATGAACGCATCCTGCATACGATCCATGTGGCCAAGCGAGAATTCGATGGCTTGATCATTGCTGGCAAAATGCATGGCGCGGGTACTCGCGGCAGCGTGTTGGACGGCGAGGCTGCAATTCGGTTCGCTGAAGCTGGCGCGGACGTTGTGCTGCTGCCAGCTCCGGGAACCGTCCCGGGCGTGCGCGAGGAGGAGTTAGCCCGAGTTATCGCGGAAGTTAAGGCGCGGGGGGCTTTGGTTTTGGTGGCGATCGGCACAAGTCAGGAAGGTGCGGACGAATCTACGGTGCGGGAGATTGCCCTCAGCGCCAAACGTGCTGGAGCCGACATTGTTCACATCGGGGATGCCGGTTACGCAGGCATGGCCATCCCAGAAAATATCCAAGCGGCATCCATCGCCATCCGCGGGCGTCGGCACACCTATGTGCGCATGGCCGCTTCACCGTTGAGGTAACGCGTATGCGCATCGGAGTCGTTTCGGATACACATATTCCGCGCCGTGGATCGGAACTTCCCGTCAAACTTCGCCAAACCTTCCGCACCTGCGATATGATTCTCCACCTGGGGGATTGGGTGACGATGGAGGTTTACGAGCAATTAAGAGCGATTGCGCCGGTTGAGGGTGTGGCTGGAAATAATGATCCCAATGACATTATCCGAAAGTTCGGCTGGCATAAAGTTCTCGAGCTGGGCGGCAGGCGGATCGGACTGACGCATGGTCATCTTCCAGGCGGTGGGCATGGGGCTAAGAACAATGCAGAGCGGGTCTTCGCTGGCCAACCCGTAGACGCTGTGCTGTTTGGTCACTCGCACAAGCCTTACCTCGCGGAAAGCGGGGGCATCCTGTGGTTTAATCCCGGGTCTCCTACTGACAAACGGAGGGAACCCAAATACAGCTTTGGCGTGCTGGAGATTACTCCCCAAGCGATCAAGGCAAGACATATCTTTTTAGAGGCTAAAAAGTAGATCCAGGTTTATGTGGAGCTGCCAACGCGAGACCGATTTTCGGTTTTGCTTTGGAGGGCTCTTTTTTTGTATCAATCTTAAGGCAGAAGTCCTATAACCTGTCGTGTCAACTCATATAAAAATGTTACCGAAGGATAATGGTTCACTCACGTAATTTTGTTACCCAGTGGAGGCTGTTACATAGCCTCCACTGGGCGCGTAGCGGAGGCAGGCGTCACGGGTTGGGAAAGCAGCGCTTCCAACTGATTGTGTAATGCAAGCGGATCTTGGGAAGTCTGATACGCCTGTAACCGTTGGGTTTGTTCTGGTCGTAGCACGCCCAATTCGATTAACCGGGCAACGGGTGTTTTGGCCGTGTCGAATGTTTTCTTTACACGAGCCCCGCGACGCTCCTTGCCGATCAGCTTGCGAGTGGGCAAGCAGCAATTGAAGTACCGATCATGCAGAGCATAGATGGAGTTGAGCCACTCCACCTGTTCCGTGCGGTCATAGCGTTCGTAGCCGACCA
>NZ_JAWDJI010000244.1:0-61782 GCF_032465655.1 Paenibacillus sp. 3LSP
CCGGTGGCCATCTCCAGGAGAGTATAATCTGATTTTGAATCCGTCACATTAGAACGATTTAGCAAATATCACGGATTCAGGCTGTCTCCAATATAAAAGTCATCTATCGTGGCGTGTCATATTCCCCAATACAAATAAAGGCCCTTCTACAAGGGCCATGGATCGTGAACTTAACAACACGGAAAAAATGTTAATTCATCTTGTGAAGGATGGCAGAATCAACCTCATTTTAAATGAATCACACCCCCTTCAAACTTCATTTATGATTCAAGTTGGTTTTCCACTTCTGCCAGTGCGGCTTGATCCTCGGCCAAGTCCTCTTTGGCCCGCTCGATCGGCTCCGGGTTCATTCGGCCTTCGGCTTGGGCAATGGCGTTTTCTGCTTTTTCAATCGCGTTGCGGGCACCCTCCACCGTCTCTTCACGGGGATGCGATTGCGCTTGGGTTACCGCACGATGCGCTTTTTTGACCGACTGCTGTGCCAGTGAAATCGGATTTTGCGATTGCATGCTGGAAAATGGATTTTCCATGTTCAGTTCCTCCTCAAGCAATGATGAGGTTAGGATGTGAAACTCAAGCTCAAAACATGCACATTCCAGAATATCCACCCGCCGTATGAACCTCTGCACGTTTCGGTGTTTATTTTTTCACTCCCCATCAGTTCGTGCTACAATAAGTCTGGTTTGAAAATTTATCGGAAATACGAACATATTGGAGGAATACAGTGATGGAAGCTTTCAAGGCTCTTCTCGAAAAATACGCCGAATTGGTCATCCGCGTTGGCGTCAACATCCAACCCGGTCAAAACCTGATGCTGACTGCACCGCTGGAAACGGTGGATTTCACCCGCCTGCTGGTGGCTAAAGCCTACGATGCCGGAGCCAGATACGTCCACGTCGATTGGGAGGACGAGCAAATTACCCGCATTCGTTATGAGCATGCAACGGACGAATCCTTGGCCTACTACCCGCAGTGGCTCGCTGATATGGCGGAACAGTTCGGTGAGGAAGGCGGCGCGATCCTTCGCATTAAGGTGCCGGATCCGGAGCTGTTCCGTGGCATCCCTTCCTCCAGAGTGTCTACCGCAGTTAAAGCAGCGGCGAAAGCGCGGGAGAAGCATTCCGCCCAAACCCGCAACAACCGAATCACCTGGTCGCTGATCAAAGCCCCTACGAGGGCATGGGCCGATAAAGTGTTTGCCGATCTGCCTGAAGAACTGCGAATCCCGGCGATGTGGGAAGCCGTGTTCCAAATGAATCGCGTTGACCGTGAGGATCCGATCGCGGCTTGGCGCGAGCATATCCAACACTTAAAAGAACGGCAAGAGCATATGAATGCCAAACGATATAAAAAGCTGCATTACCGCGCGCCGGGCACCGATCTCCACGTCGAGTTGCCGGAAGGCCATCTATGGCTGGGCGGAGGAGACTACAATGCAGCCGGAAACTATTTTGTCGCCAATATGCCAACGGAGGAAATCTACTCGATGCCGCACCGTACTGGTGTCAACGGGACCGTCGCCAGCACGATGCCGCTGAACCTGAACGGCCAGCTTGTCGAAGGCTTAACCTTGACGTTCAAGGAGGGCAAAGTCGTAAGTTTCGACGCCAAATCCGGTCGTGAGCATATGGAGAACCTGCTTCAAACTGACGAGGGGGCCAATTACTTAGGTGAAGTCGCCCTGGTACCGTATGATTCGCCGATCTCGAAGCTAAACCGCATCTTTTATAACACCGGAATTGACGAGAACGCTTCTTGCCATTTCGCATTGGGCAGCGCCTATCCCGTGAATATCGAGAACGGTGCTAATTTAAGCAAAGAAGAACTGCTCGCTAGAGGTGCCAACGTCAGCCTAACCCATGTTGACTTTATGATCGGCTCCGCGGAGCTGAACATTGACGGCGAGCTGGCCGACGGAACGATCGAACCTATATTCCGCAACGGGAACTGGGTATAATCCTTCCCTCAAGGCAAAAACACGCTCCAAAACTTATCAGCGGCCCCAAGCGGCCTGGCCCAATTGGGTCAGGCCATGCGGGGGACGTTACGCCTGTCCGCTTACCTGCGGGCAACCGCCTTCCTTCGCTGCCACTTTGACCTCTTGGATATGCACTTCTGACGAATAACGTTGTACAGATTTTGGATTGCTCCGCAGACGTGCCAACCCCCAAACTCCAATCAGCGCTACCGCCACACCAATCGCTCCAAACCAGGTGATCGATGTCAAAGAAACTTGACCTACAGTCACACCGCCAATTGCTGCACCAACCGCCATCGCCAACTGATTCATCGAAGAATTCAGACTTAGCATGACACCAGACGATTCTGGAGCCAACGTAACGAGGTTGTATTGCTGGGTTGGCCCTGTGCTCCAGGCAGAGAACGACCACAAGATCAACACGACAAACACAGCAAAGATGGAATGTGCCGCAAACGGCAGCAAGATTAACGAAGTGATATGAATGATCATACCGGCTGCTAGCGTAAAGTTGATGCCTTTTTTGTCCGCGCTGTATCCTCCTGCCTTAGAGCCGATCAGACTGGCGATCCCAAAAGCCAGCAAAGCTGTGCTCAGGAGCGCTTCGCCCATCCCGGCAACCTGTAAAAGATACGGCGAAATATAGGTATAAGCGATGGAATATCCACCGAGCCAAAAGAAAGTAATCGCCAGCGCAAGCGCGATTTTCGGATTCTTCAGCATGGCAAGCTGCCCGGTCAGCGGTACGGGTTTGTCACCTTGAATCCGGGGAATCGTAAAGCGAATGACCGCGATCGCAACAATCCCAACAAAAGCGATCCCCATAAATACAGCTTTCCACCCAAAACTAGAAGCGATGATCCGCCCCAACGGAACACCAACGATTAAGGAAGCCGTAAATCCCATGATGACCGAAGCAATCGAGCTTGCTTGTCTGCCTTCAGGAGCAATTTTCGCCGCGATGCTAAGCGCTGTAACGACGACCATCCCCGCCCCCAAAGCCATGATCACCCTGGCGGCAATAAACCAGCCAAAACCGGGCAGAATAAACGATAAGACATTCCCAACCACAAAAATGCCCAGCGAAATTAACATGAGCTTCCGGCGATCCATAGCAGCGGTGAAGGCCATCAAGATCGGCGTTCCAATCGCATAAACCAGCGAAAAGACCGTAATCAATTGACCAGCCGCCCCAATCGAAATGTGAAGGTCATCAGCAATTTGATCCAGAATTCCGGAAATGATGTATTCCGATGTGCCTACCAAGAAGCTGATTAAAGCTAAAATATAGATTTTCCACACATTTGACATAACTCTTCACTCACTCCCGATCACTTATATTATATTTCTAGAAACATAGAAATATAATTCAAAAAAAATTACTTCAACAAGTAAGGCGCGTATTTCTCTGCCACACTGCGGTTTAAGCTGTAGTAAATAAATGTGCCTTCTTTCCGTGAATCCAACAATCCGCACTCCGATAACTGTTTTAAATGATGCGACAGCGTCGAGTTGGCCACAGTCTTCAGCTTCTCTCCCAACGATACGCAGCACTGATCCGGCTCGATCGCCAGCAGCTTGACGATGTTCAACCGCGTCGGCTCTCCGAGCGCCTTATAGACTTTGACGGCCTCCCGCATCTCCGGGCTGATCTCCATATATAGGCCCCCCTTTGTCTTCATGAACGTATATTTCTATGTTTATAGAAATATAATACCGTATTTCACACCCCTTGTAAATCCCCCTAATTTCTTTCGTTATCTTCACTAATTACAGCCCGCCGCAAAAAAAGAACCCCGCGACGCGACATCCCGTCACGGAGTTCTGGACCGCCCTGTTATTTCTTCATCCCGGTATAGATTTGAATCGCATCCCGCAGGAACTCGGCCGCACCAGGCTGATCCTTGTCGTAATAAGCTTTAAAGCGCTCATCGTCGACGTACATCTGCGCCAGCCCGGCATGGGCTTCCTTGCTGTACTCGTTCCAGTAGAACGTCAACCACTGCTTGTGCAAATCCGCAGCCTTTTGAGCAAGTTCACCGGCAGGATCGCCCGTTTTCATGGCCTCGGCTAATGCGACCTTAACTTCGTTCTCGAGCTGCGTAACCTTCTCATATTCCTCCTGGGTCATGTTCATCAGCTTCTGATTGGATTTCTCTACCTTGTCTTCCCCGTATTTTTCTCGGGTTTCCGAGCCATATTTACGCTCGTTCTCCTCGATCAACTGCTTCTTAAAGCCTTCAAATTTCTCTTGATCTTGCATCGAGATTCTCCCTTCATGTGACGCGATCGTTTTTTCCACATTCGCAATTAACGCGTCGAGTTGCTTGCGTTTGTCAAGGAGCTGATTCCGATGTTCTCTCAGTGCGCGGGTACCGTCGAATCCGGGATCGGTGACGATGGACCGGATATCTTCCAGACTCAGGCCAAGTTCACGATAGAACAAGATCTGCTGCAGCAGATCGACTTCCCGACGGCCATAGATGCGATATCCCGACGAGTTCGTTCTTGCCGGCTTCAGAAGTCCGATCTCATCGTAATAACGCAGCGTCCGGGTACTGACCCCGGCCAGATTCCCCAGCTTCTGAATGGTGTATTCCACAAGCTCACCTCCTGACAACACTCATGATAAACGTTGACGTTACGTGAAGGTCAAATCTTTTTTTGAGAAAATTTCAGGCCCAGCTCGGACGAGCTGCAACCACCGTCTCACCGGTACTCGCTGCCCGTTCGATCATCATCCCGAGATAATGATCCTGTGCGGCCTCCCACAAACCGTAAAATTCCGGCCCGCCCTGAACATATTCGCCCATCTTTAACAGGCAGGTCGCAATCGCCAATTCATCATCGTATAATCTAGCCGGGGCAAACGGATTGGTATACAGCCACTGTTCCCCGCAGAGAATCCCCTGTAGAAAATAACCCTCCTGATTCTCTAACTCACCTTTATTTACACGCTTCAGCTCCAGTTGCAGCGGGGTAGTATCCTCCTGTTGAATTAATACTCGCGAATCAAAAATTTCACCGCGTTCACCGCGAACACAGCAATGATTGGAACGAATCCAAGAACGATGCTGATCGCGGGTAAAATCATAAATCCCCAACCGATCACCGAAATCAAGCCATGCCAGTTCTCGTAAGGAAGGGACGAGCCGATCGTCCGTTGGCGGACCACTGCGCGTTGGTCCCTGCACCCAACTTGATTCGAACCGCATGGCACGAATCCGTACTTCTTCAAAAGCAACTCCCAGCAATCTGCGAATCAGGCTGACACCATGGTATAAATGGGAGATCGAAACGGTTGCTTCCGTGATCCGTCCCAGCCGTCCCGTTTCAATCAACTGGAGTCTCGCTTGCTGAATCGGATGCAGATGATACTGCTCTGCCACCTGGATTTTCGCCCCGCTTTGGCCGAGCCGTGCATACAGCAACTCCAGTCCTGCGAGGTCCGCCGCCGGTGGAGTTTCCGAGAGGACGGGAATCCCCGTTTCGGCCAGTTTTAGCAAGTAAGGCAGCATCTCTGAGCCGCTCACCGACAGCACAACGAAATCCTGCTGCTCTTGCTGGAGCAGAGCTTCCACCGAGCGGTACGTTCGGACGCCCCACTGACGCTCCATCGCGAGTGCCTTCGTTTCGTCGCGGACAACCAGACCCCCGATTTGGAACCGATCCGGCATCGCCTCGGCAATCCGTAAATAATATTGGGCACGAAAGCCCGCTCCGCCGATAATGCTAAATGTGATGGCCATGCCTGATTCCTCCTCCATAATCATCGTCTTAAGCCTGTTGGTGAAACCTAGGGGCTCGACCGATAATCCTCTCCCGTGAATAAAAGATTGAATCTTTAGCCAATGGCAGCGTAACCACTTTCCCCGTTGCGGCTGATTCATAAATCGCCATGATCAGCTCGATCGTGTTTCGCCCCTCATTCCCGTCGATCAGCACCTGCCGAGAGCCCGTTTCAATGGCGGTAAGCACATCGTCAATTTGCCCGGCATGTCCGGTGTATTGAAGCGGCACGACCTCCTCCGCTGCTGCTCGTTGGATCTCCACTTCCAGATCCGGATTCCGCTTCGGAAATCCGCCTTCACCTTCTTCCGAGGCATACAGTTGCCAAGGAATTCCCACCTTCGCGCGCTCCCCCTGAAAAACAAGCCGTTGTTCTTCACCATGATGAACAACGGAACTGGTCACTTGCGCAAGACCTCCGTCGGGATACTCCAAGACCGCGATAGACAAATCCTCGACCTGGGAA
This sequence comes from Paenibacillus sp. 3LSP, assembly GCF_032465655.1. Lineage (NCBI taxonomy): Bacteria > Bacillati > Bacillota > Bacilli > Caryophanales > Paenibacillaceae > Paenibacillus > Paenibacillus sp. 3LSP. Next base: position 6,234 of record NZ_JAWDJI010000244.1, read on the forward strand.
TTCCTGTGCGACGTATTGGCGGTAACTGCGTGGACTCTAGAAGGCATCCCCCGAAGCCATAGCAGCAGGTCCAGATGATGCACCGCGTGGTTCATCACACAACCACCACCTTCATTTTCCCACGTCCCCCGCCATTCCACATCGTAATAGCTGCTGCCGCGCCACCAATAGGAATTCACCTCGGTATGGACAATGCGGCCAGCCAAGCCGGCATCAATCACCCGCTTCACCCGGCGAATCGGATCATAGAAGCGGTTCTGCCCCACAACGGACAACAGCGCTTGACCTTGGGCAGCTGCCTCCAGCATCCGATCACATTCGGACAATGATGGAGCCATCGGCTTTTCCACCAGTACATGCTTGCCCGCAAGCAGAAAATCCGAAGCAATGTCGGCGTGAGTTGACGGCGGTGTACAGATCGATACTAAATCCACCGATTCTAAGCTCAACACTTCCTTGTAATCCGAGTAGATCGTGCAGTCCAATCCAAAACGCTCTTTGAGCTTGGCCGCCTTCCCTCCGCTTCGATCGACCAGCGCCATAATCCGGCAACGGTCACGAAAGCGGGCAAACGCCTCCAGATGGGTACTTGCAATCGAGCCAGTGCCAATAATGGCGATGTTTATCATGATATCTCTCTCCCCAGTTTCTTTATTTGATTAAATCGGTTGGGCTCATACCGGTGATTTTTTTGAACAGTGTACTGAAATAAGGCACATTCTTGTAGCCGACCTGTTCGGCGACCTCATAAACAAGCCGATTGCGCTCAAGCAACAACTCGCGGGCTTTTTCGATCCGAACACGCGTTAAGTAGTTGTTGAACGTTTCGCCGGTCATGTTTTTGAATATGATCGACAAGTGGTTGCGGGAAATGTACAGCTTTTCCGACAACTCCGCTAGCGTAATATCCTCGGCATAATGCTCATGGATATAGCCGGTCATATAATCCACTACCTGCCGGTGCTTACTGTTCCCTCGCCACTGGCGGCTGCTGCAGATCAGCGTAATTTTATCCGACAACCATTCGGTCAGCTGCTCTGGCCCCGTTAAGCCTACCAACTCTTTGGTGATCTGCCCTTCGGGGACCAGATCATTCAGCAGCACCCCAGTTTCATAGAGGCAATACGTAAATACCCCCCATAGCTCACAAGCTAAAATTTGCACCGTTTCCGGAGTCATCGCTTTCTGCAGCTCCAGCCGGTTCATGTAATCAGCCACCAGCTTCTTAGCTTCCGCTTCCTGGGACGCCTTCAACGCCGAAGCCAATTCCACGTAAAATTTCACCGAAAATAAATTCGCCGCTGCCGTGTTTCCGTCTTCTTCGTCCTGATAATGATATAACGCGTATGTGGAATCTCGCCGTCCCAACCTCATGTCGATCGCGCGGAACGCTTCTTCCGTTGAATCCGGAATGTGCTGCCACTGCGCTTTCACGCCTCCAATCCCGACGCGGACAACCAGTTTCAGATAGCTTTTGATCGCATCGATCAGCTTCACACCCAGTTCATACAGCTTCTGCTCCAGCAATTCCTTGGGCTCCTCTGGACGCGGGTGGACGATTAAAACAGCCCTCGTGCTGTGCAACTCGGTATATTCCACAGTACCGAACCTTTTGCGGGCCACCTCGCAAACAATATTGCTGATCGCAAAACGGAACAGATTCCAATCCGTCAAGGAAAATTGGCCAACGCGCGCATCCCGGACAAGATCGATCCCGATCGTCACATGGCGAAAATCCGTCCAATGCCGATAAGGCTCCGGCAATCGCCCAGCCTCGCGGTAAGAGCTGTCCAGCGTTCCGACAACCGCCGAGCGAACCCATTCCTTTTCAATGAACGGCTCATACAGGCTCAGCTTTCGCTCCAGCTCGCCCTGTTTACGACGGTTTTCTTCCTCCTCGGCCAACTCATCGATCACCTTGCCCAGAATTGACTTCAGCGTGGGCATACTGATCGGCTTGGAGACGTAATCGCTGACATTAAAGCGCAGCGCTTGCCGCGCATGCTCGAAATCGGAGTAGCCGCTAAAAATAATGACTTTCCCGTCATACCCTTCCTTCCGCAGCTGCTCAATCATATCAATGCCGTTCATCGCAGGCATATAAATATCCGTGATGACGATATCCGGATTGGTTTGCCGGACCACCTCCAGCCCGTCCTTCCCGTTCTGGGCTTCCCCAACCCAGGTCGCCCCAAGCTGTTCCCACGGAATCGCCCGTTTCATCCCCTGCAGCACTTGGCGTTCATCATCAATGATGGCGATTTTCCACACCCTCAACTACCTCCTTGACAGTTCTCTCCAAGATGTTTTAGATGTTTCGGCACGACCTACGGTTTATGCAGCCGGTCCGGGTTCAAGCGGTTCGATCAGTTGAGGCACCGGGGGCTCCAACAGCTTCGGCAACGTAATCACCACACGGGTTCCCCCTTCCTCCCGTTGAGATAACTCTACGCCGTAAGCGCCTTCAAAGTAACCCGCGATACGCTCCTTCACATTGCGGATGCCGTAGCCTCCCGTTCTCCGCTTCCGCTCACGAGGCACGGCCTGCTGCAGTCCAGCGCCGTCGTCATCGATCGTAATCACAAGCCGGTTCGACTGTTCCTCCAGCGTGATCCACAACTTCCCGCAAGTACGTCCGTTAAATCCGTGGACGATGGCATTCTCAACGAACGGTTGCAGTGTCAGCTTGGGAATAAACAACTCCTGAACGGAGAACGGAGCATCGATCGTGTAGTCCAGTTCACCGCCGCCTCCGGCTTGCCAACGAAGTTGCTGAATTTCCAAGTAACAATGGATATGCTCCAGCTCCTCGCCAATGGTAATAAAGCTGTTGCCGTTGGATAAGCCAATCCGAAACATCCTGCCCATCAGCTCGAGAATCCGGCTAAGCTCGTCCTGTCCAGCTTCGATGGCCATCCAGTTTAATTGATCCAGCATGTTGTACAAAAAATGCGGGTTGATATTGGCCTGCAGCGCTTCGATTTCCGCTTTACGTTGCTGCTCGTATCTTAGTCGCAGTGATCGGTACAACTCTTCAATCTGCTCCATCTGCTTGCGATATCCATCAAACAGATACCCAAACTCGTTCTCGTAATCGTTGGGCAGATCAACGGGATGCTCGCCGCTGCCTGCTTCGTCCCGGCCGCCTACGAAATATTGCCGCATGGCGGTCACCAGCTGTTTGATCGGTTTGGTAAATTGGCGGCTTAAGTAAAGCGTAAGCAACAAGACAAGCAAAATGGCGATCACGCCAATCACGCCGATGACCAGTGCCAGACGGAAACTGCCGCTCGTAATTTCACTCCAAGGCGTGACTTCCACGAGCATCCAATGGGAATCCTGCATCTTGGAATATACCAGCAGGGAATCCCCCAGCTCCTTGTTCCCCCGGATATGAACGTATCCCGATTGATCCGTTTTTACATTGATCCATTGGGATAACTCGGTATGCTCAGGCACCAGGCCGGTTTTTAGTGTCAGCTGGCCCAACGTGTCAATCATTATCCGATTCGCCGGCGCAGAATGTCCAGCTAAGAGTTGTTCAATCTCTTTGGCTTTGACGTGGACGACGAGCACGCCGAGGTATTTGTTCTCCTCGACGATTTTGCGGGCGAAGCTGAGCACCCGCACATTCCCTTGGAAACTTGGGACTTCATGCTCGCTAACCCAGGCAAAATCATTCTTGTCGAGCGCCTCCACCCAATCTTGCTTAGCCAGATCGCCTAGACTACGGAACTGGATATAGCTGTTGGCGTCCCCACGTAACGGACGCTCCATATATAAGTCGATTCCTTGGATGATCGGAATCGAATAGGTCAAATTCGCTAAAGCGCGCTCCACACTCACAGAGCGGCGATGCCGATCGTATTCATCCTGCCGATCGCGCAGGAACGTAATCAGTTCATTATCGCGTGACGTCGACAACGAAATTTGCTCAATCGTCACCAACCGAGTGGTAATTTCGTTATTTAGCTCATCCAGCAACAACTGCTGGTAATGGGAACTGGTCTTGGCCAGTTCATTCGATGAAATAAGATAGCTGGCCCAGGCAATACAAGCCAAGACGGCCACCATAAAGATAGAAAAACTGCGAAAAAACAAACTGTCAATTCTGAATTTCTTAAACGGATTCGTCATGCGCAAGGCTGCACTCCCTTCAGGTGTAAGGAAAAAACGGTAAAGCTGCGAAGGTCGTTCACGCTTTACCGTTATATAATTGGCTATCCGCCACCCTTATCCCTTTATTCCGGTTGTGGCAATCCCTTCAACGAAGTATTTTTGCAAGAACATAAAGATCAAGGTAGCCGGAATGATGGAGACGAGCGACATCGCCAGCAGTTGTCCCCATTCTTGAGCCGACTGGGAATCGTTAATCATCCGCAGCGCCAGGCTAACCGTATATTTGTCTACCGAATTGAGATACAACAGATGTCCAAGGAAGTCGTCCCAGTTCCACAAGAAGCAGAAGATGGTGACGGTCACGATCGCCGGAACCATCAGCGGCATGACAATCCGGAAGTAGATCCCGAACCACGAGCAGCCGTCGATTTTGGCCGACTCGTCCAGCTCCTTCGGAATGCCGCGCACGAACTGGATCAGCAGGAAGACGAAGAACGTCCCGCCCGCACCGCCCGCAAGCATATGCGGCACGATAAACGGCAAATACGTATTCACCCATCCGAGCTGGTGGAACAAAGCGTATTGCGGAATGATCAGCACCTGCCCCGGCATCATTAAGGTGAGCATAAACAAGGAGAACCAGAGGTTTTTCAAAGGGAAATTCAATCTTCCGAACCCAAACGCTACGAGCGTGCTGGATACCAGCGTCGCAGCAATAACCGCGGCCTCTAAGGCGAAAGTGTTCAGATAGAAATCGGTGAATGTGTGACCCGGCACCGCATTCCAGCCCTTCACAAAGTTGCTCCATTGAGGAACCGAAGGGAAAATATTTGGCGAAGCCAGCTCGCCGTTCGTCTTCAGCGACGCGCCGATCCACCACAGCACGGGGTAGATCATGACCAAGCTAAACAGAATCATAAAGAAGTGCCGAACCAGCGGCTTCCATTTAAAGGTCATTTGCCATTTCTCCCTTCCGGTTCCGTCTCGTAGAACACCCAATATTTTGAAGTTCCGGCAATGATTAACGTAGCAATCACGATCATCACCAACATGATCCAGGCGAGTGCCGACGAATAACCCAGCTGATACCGGCTAAACGCCCGCTCGTACAAATATAGCGCATACACAAACGTCGAGTTCATTGGTCCGCCGTTTGTGATGACAAACGCTGACGTAAACATTTGGAACGCGTTGATCACGCCCATCACCAGGTTGAAGTACAATACCGGCGAGAGCATCGGCAGCGTGATGTTGAAGAACTGACGGAACCTACCGGCGCCGTCCACGGCGGATGCCTCATACAGTTCAGCCGGGATTTGCTTAAGTCCGGCCAGGAAGATTACCATCGATGAACCGAACTGCCAGACCGTCAGCAACACCAGCGTACTTAACGCCGTATCTGGGCTGGTGATCCAACCTTTCCCCTCAAAGCCAAACGCTCCGATAATTTTGTTAAAGATCCCGTCTACACCAAAAATATTCCGCCAAAGCAGCGATACCGCGATACTGCCGCCGATCAACGACGGGAAGTAAATCGCCGTACGGTACAATCCGATCCCCCGCACCGCCCGGTTCAACACCATGGCGACAAGCAACGCTGCGATCAGCTTGAGAGGGACCGAGGCTAAGACGTACAGGAACGTAACCTTAACCGAGGTGACAAATTTGGAGTCTGCCGTAAAGATCAGCTCGTAGTTTTTGGTCCCTACCCAATGAATCGGTTCCAACAACGTGTAGTCCGTAAACGAGTAGTACAACGATAAAATCAGCGGGTATGCGGTCAGCCCGAGAAAACCGAGCAGCCACGGTGAAATAAATAAATAGCCGGCCACCGGAGCATTCCATCGTTTGTGGAAGGTCCGGCGTTTGTTGCTGACTGGCGCGTCTTCTAAGCTCAAGGCCGCGGAACTTTTCATGCTTGATTCACCTCTGCAGTTTCAGAATGCCTTATAGTTCAAGTATAGGGCGGGCCCACGGCCGGTTGTAGAAGAGGAATCCTCGAAATCTTTTAAAATATCACGAAAAAAATAATCTTAATAAATCCGACGTCCTTGCTGATCGTTAATGCCGCTTTTGCGATAGAAGTACGTATTGATTTGGTCACGCCACTCCTTGGCATGCTCCGCTTGCTCCGCCAATCGCTCGGCAACCTGCTGATGCAGCGAATCTTCCATCAAGCCGGATAGACCAGCCCACAATTCCACCAACTCCTCGGCTCGCTCAACCCCTTCAAAATGAGTATCGTAAATATGCTGAATGACCGTCTTGCCGGATTGGAGCACATGGGTGTACGGCACGTGATGGAAGAAGAGCAACAGCTCGTCGGGACACGTCTCCAGCTTTTCGTATAAACTTTGATTCGGCTCTGCATATTGTGAGGTATATCCCGTTCCCGTAGCTTTCGTGCGGTCCACACCGATCCCGTGGCAATCCGCAAAATGATACGTCCCCCACATCGAGTATTCATAACCATCGACATTCGGGCCATAATGATGGTTTGGATTCACCATAAAGCCGATGCCCAGCGGAGCGGTGTAGCTTTCATAAATGCTCCAGGAATCCATCAAAATACGAAGGATCACTTGGTTGACCTGCTCGTCGCTTCCAAATACGAGCTTAATCCATTCCTCCGCAATCGCTTCAGCGCTAAGGTCCGGATTCCAGGCCAGCCGCCCATAGCCATAAAAGTTCGCCTGTGCCAGCAAATGACCGGTCCAGTTAGCATCGTTCCCGATATTGGAAACCGCGGCAAACCCGCTGTAACGGGAACTATGCAGCGTACCGTCCACAATCCGTTTGATGGTCGAGCCCTCGCCCTTCAGATGGGTATCGAAGTCCAGCACTTCCTTCCACTGAGGTACGAGGTAGCAGACATGACGTTGCTGCCCGGTATATTCTTGGGTGATTTGGAACTCGATCATTTGATTTGTCGCAGGCATCGCACCTAGCAGCGGCGATACGGGCTCGCGCACTTGAAAGTCGATTGGGCCGTTTTTGACCTGCAAAATCACGTTCTCTTTAAACCGTCCATCGAGCGGAACGAAATGATCATAGGCAGCCCGTGCCCGATCTGTTTTGCGATCCCGCCAGTCCTGCTTACAGTTGTAAACGAAGCAGCGCCAGATCACTAGTCCGCCGTAAGGTTCCAATGCCTCGGCCAGCATATTGGCACCGTCTGCATGATCCCGTCCATACGTAAATGGTCCCGGTCGGTTCTCCGAATCTGCCTTTACCAGGAAGCCGCCAAAGTCCGGGATCGCCTGGTAAATCTCATCTGCGCGCTCCCGCCACCATGCTGCAACCTCTGGAACCAGCGGATCGGCAGTAGATAATCCGCCGATTTCAAGCGGCGCTGCGTAATTAATGCTGAGGAACAGCTTAATGCCATAGCTGCGGAAGATTTCAGCCACCTTGGCGACATCCGGCAGAAATTCCTTCGTAATCAGCCCGGTCTCGACCCGATGCACATTGACATTGTTAATGGAAATCGCGTTGATTCCTGTCGATGCCAGCAGCCGCGCATAGTCGGTAATGCGTTCCAGGTTCTGTGTGAACCGATGATTTTCGTAAAAAATCGAAGCTCCTGCGTAACCGCGCTCAATGCTGCCGTCCATGTTGTCCCATTGATTCACCATCCGCAGTACGTTCACCGGTCGCTCCGAAATATTCAATCCTTGCAGCGACTGTCCAGTCCCCAAGCGGCGCAGCAAGTCAAACACCCCGTACAATAAACCGGAGGCATTCTCCGCACCGATGGCGAACCGAGCGGAATCCGGTTTATACCGCAGAGCATAGCCTTCCGCCCCCAATTGCAAGGAAGCCTTCCCTTCCGAAAATACCTCATCTAGGATAGGACTATGCCCCAACAGCCCCAGCACAAAACAAGGACGGTCCCCTGCACTTTCCATAATAGAAATCTCACGCCCCAGCATTTGGGATAAACCTCTCGACAGCTCCTGAGCAGCAGTGTGCGCTGCCGGTTCATCCGGGCCATCGATAACGATGCCGTCAAATTGATCTAACTCCGTCCGTCTCTCTCCCGGTTCAATCCTCCGGTATCGAAGCCAGGCATCATAACCAACTTCCGTCATAGTAGTTGTTTTGCTCATGGAATCTCCCCCTGTCATATCCATTGAAATAATGTTTCATTTTCGATCACATGCACCGGAAGGGTTGGGAAAGCCAAACGAAGCTTGCCGGCTAACCGCCTCATTCCAGGCGCTTCGCTGGGACCGTGGCCAAGGAACATCATCGCCTTCTCCCGCCCTTGATAGACGGCATCCCGCACATACTCAGGCGCTTCCCATTCCGGGCCTTCACCGGCAATGATGAGATCGACCTCTCTAAGCAGCGGGATCGCCAGATCGCCGCCGCCCCGGTAACCAACCAGCACTCCAATTTTCCGACATATCAGTTTCGGATTCCCTGTAAACCGGATAAACGGTAGATTCAGCTTCCGCTTTAACAAGCTGGCCAGCTCCTGCAGAGTCATGCCCGAATGCTCTAAAACTGCGGACGCAGGGCGATATTCCCGCACCGCATCCTGCCAACCGAGCTCCTCAATCAACCCGGCGGTAATGCCGTCCGGAGTCTCCCGGTGAATACCGTCATGGTAGCGATAGATCGCAAGGTCCAGCTCCTTTAATCGCTGCAGCTTATAACGGGCAACAGGATCCTCTTCCAGAAGCTTTGTCGTGTCCATCTGATGCCTGTAAAGTACCCCTTCATGCGATATCAACAAGTTAGCTCCCAGCGAAGCTGCCTGCTCGATCGCCGCTTGCGTGGCCATAAACGTCACCGCGATTCCGCGCACTTGGGATTCCGCCTTACCGCTGACTAAACCATCTACCGTAGGCTGGACCCGTGTTAACTGGTCGAGAACATCTTGAATGCGCAGCATGCATGACCTCCCCCTTCCCTGGTAAAAATCAACCCGGAACGAGAAACCTGTTCCGGGCTGAAGTCGAATGTAAATCTTATTCGTAAGCCATAGCTGCTTCTTTCAATTGCTTATAGGCTTCTTCTGGTGTAATCTTGCCGAAGCTCAGCTGATCATGGACCAGAGGGAAGTCTTTATCGATATAGTTCGTCCAGCCGCCTGGACCAGCTGTCCAGGTTTGGCCGTCTTTCTCAGTAGCGCGGAGCAGCTCCATGCCTACTTTATCCACTTCGCTCATGCTGGATTCCAACGCAGTTGCATTATCCTTGTTAACTGGCAAGCCCCGCGAGGTTTTCAGGATTTTGGAAGCTTCCGGATCATTGACGAACCAGTTGATAAACTCTACGGCCTCTGCCTTATGCTCGGAGTTCTCGGACACGGACAGGTACATCGAAGGTTTCAACCAACCCCCGGCTTCCTCAGCTCGCGGCATCGTAACGAGCGCGTAAGCGCCTGGCTTGATGCTGTCCCATGCCCCGTAGTTGTTGGAGAAGCTGTAACGGAACAAGATTTTACCGGCTACCATCAGGTCCATTTGCGGATCGAACTCTTTGTCAGAGGAGTTGACGTCCGCCGGCGGCACTAACCCTTCGTTGCGCAGTTCCTCAAAATGCTTGGTCCATTCCATGAAGGAAGCTTCATCGATGTTAAACTTCCCATCATCCGTAATGACCGTGCCTTTACCTTTACTATATTGATATGCCGAGTACATGAAGTAGTTAGCTGCATAATCTTTGGTAAAATACTGACCGCTTGGCAGCTTGCCTTTCAGTTCCTTCGCCAGAGCGAAGAAATCATCCCAGGTCCAGCCGTTTTCCGGATTTTTGACGCCCAGCTTGTCCAATGCGGCCTTGTCATAAATCATCCCAAACGCCACAGAACCGAGCGGAATCGCGTATTGCGTTCCATCCAGTTGACCGCCGGCCAAGAGCTTCGGATCGATCTTCGACACATCAACCCCATCCAGAGGTGCTAATTGCTTGCGGCTAGACCAGTCTGGCGTCCAGCCCGGATCAAGTTGAATGATGTCCGGTGCATTTTTCGCCGCCGCTTGAGTTGACAGCTTGTCCAAATAACCGTCCATCCCAGAGTATTCCGGTTCAAAAGTGATGTTCGGATGGTTTTTCGTGTACAAATCAAGAGCTGCCAAGGTGGCTTCATGCCGTTCCTGAGCCCCCCACCACATAATCCGCAGTTTCACCGGCTCATTGCCCGAACTCGTTGAAGCATTGCTTTCTCCAGCAGCTCCAGCCGGTTTGGCTGCATTGCCGTTTGTACCGCCGCCGCAGGCAGCCAGTGCACCAACCATGGTTACCGCTACCAGCGTCGTCAGTAAACGCTTCCATTTAAACATTGATAACCCTCCCATTTGAATCGTAAATATCTGTTTACATCTTTATAGTAACGACTTCAAACGGAAGTGAATATGAGAGCAATGCACAATTTGTTTTAAAATTGCCCGAAAATTTTGATACACCTAAGTAAGCCCTTTCCTATTAAAATAGGCTCCAATCCAACGTTTGCGATAGCCGTTCTATTAACTGGACGCCTGCGATACTATTACCTTTGGAATTGAGTGCAGGCCCCACCACGCCAATTCCGTAACGTCCAGGCACTAGCGTCAAGATCCCGCCGGATACGCCGCTTTTTGCCGGAAGCCCTGCTTCGATGGCAAATTCTCCGGACCCGTTGTACATTCCACAAGTCACCATAAATGTTTTCGCGATTTGCACATACCGTCGAGGAATCAGCGTCTTGCCCGTCAAGGGGTCCTTCCCGTCAAAGGCCAGAACCAGCGCCATCCGCGCTAAATCCTCACAGCAGACCTTAATTGCACAATGCCGGAAGTAAATGTCCAGCACTTCTTCAACGCCGCAGCCCAATACCCCTTTATCCAACAAAAAATAAGCGATCGATCGATTCAAATGCGCCGTCTTCGATTCGGAAAGATAGACTTCCCTATCGTATTCGAGGTTGGGGTTGCCGGCCAATTCGCGAAAGAATGACAAGATCCGCGCCGATTTCGCCTCCGCATTTTCCCCTTTGATCATGGAAGACACCACGATAGCGCCAGCATTAATTAGCGGATTAAAGGGAATCGCCGGCTGCATCAACTCCAGCTTCATGATGGAGTTAAAGTGATCACCGGTTGGTTCCATGCCGACCTTAGAGAAAACAGCGGATTCCCCATGGTCCATGAGGGCCAGGATCAACGTGAAAACTTTCGAAATGCTCTGCATCGTAAAACTGTCCTGAGCTTCCCCCGCAGAGATCGATCGCCCCTGAGCATCCAGAATATGAATCCCAAGCAAATCTGGCTTCGCCTTGGACAGCTCCGGGATGTACTCCGCAACCTTGCCTGCTGCGCTTGTTTCTCGGCACTCTTCCACCCACTCCTGAAGGTGGAGCTTCAGTTGATCCCATTCACTCACAGCCATGGTGAACCCTCCTGCACGTTCTCTCGTATGAATCGCATCTAGATTTCCGTATCCAACTTTACTGCTGATTGTTTAAGCGTTCTTTCGCCAAGCGAATCATTTCCTTGACCATCGCTCCGCCGATGACACCGCCAACCTTGCCGGCCTTCGCGGTCGTTAAATCACCGTTATCCCCTTCGCGCAGCGGAACGCCTAACGATTGGGCCACTTCATATTTCACATCATCGGGCCGCTCTGGAGGGGCATTGTATTCCTCACGCATCATGACTTCCGCCTTAAACCGGGCCAGGTGTAGTGCCGGGTCCGTCTCTTGACGACCTTTCCCGTTATTCCCTTTTGGTTGTACCATGGATATCCCTCGCTTTCAAGTGAGAATTCTCCAATAAGATTCCCCATCAGCGGTGATATAAGTCATTGTCGATCGTTGTGATAAAAAAGATAATTTTAGCCGATAATCATATCTTAAAAAAACCGTTATCTTTAAGGAAGGCGCAGATATGAATTTGGACCAGTATCGTCCGATGATCGAAAAACCGTTACGAGCATGTTTAAAACCTACGCAGGAGATCGCTGTCATCCTGCTCTCTGCCGTACTCGTAGCTGCAGGGCTCAATTTGTTCCTGATTCCGCATAGACTGCTGTCTGGGGGCGTCACGGGCCTTGCATCCATTATCGTGTATTTAACGGGATGGAATATCTCACTTGTCTACTTTCTACTGAATGTCCCCTTGATTCTATGGGGCTGGAAAGCTGTTGGACGTCGTTATATCGTGCTTAGCTGTATCTCTGTCGTCAGCACCACCTGGTTTATCTCTATCATCCCCGAGGTGCAAGTCACCCGAGATCCAATTCTGGCCGCGGTATTCGGCGGAATCATCTCTGCAGCAGGCATCGGATTTTCACTGCGGGTCGGAGGCTCGACCGGCGGGTTCGATATTCTTGGATCCATCGTCACACGAAAAAAGGACGTCCCCATGGGGAACATCCTCTTTCTGCTTAACGGGCTTGTTATTTTAGTGCTTGGCTTTTTTCAAAGCTGGGATCTCGCCCTATATTCGATGTTGTCGACCTTTGTCAAAGGGAAAGTCGTTGATATGATTCACGTCGGTCATATCAAAGTGACCTGCTTCATCATTACGAAGCGTAAAGATGAAATGCTCTGCCAACTGCGCAAGCTGCATCATGGCATTACCTGCCTCAGTTCTGAGGGCGGATATCACGAAGAGAAAAACTATACCTTGATGACCGTGACAACTAGATACGAGCTCGCTGCCGTCCGTAAAGCGGTCGTGAGTACAGACCCGCACGCGTTCATGAATGTAGTCGAATCCACAGAGATTGTTGGACGTTTTTCAAGGCCGGTTCAATAGTGACTACTTTTCAATCTCATAAAATTTGTACAAGTCGTCCAGCATCAAGTTGGCTGCTTTGATCCCACCAGCGGTATTCCAGATGGCGTCGTCCACTTTGTAGGCTTGGCCGTTCTTGACGGCGCTCAGATTGTTCCATAACGGATCGTTAGTCCAATCCTTCTCGGTTTGGCTGGCATTGCCGTTGCCGGTTTCGTACGTGAAGTAGAAAATTCGATCGGCGTCTACTTCAGGCAGCCGTTCCTTGGTGATTTCATCAACAAACGTATCCTTCGCATTTAGAGTCATGGCATTTCGGGCAATACCCAGCTGTTCAAAAATAATCCCCGAGAACGTATTCGTGTGGTACACACGGGTCTTCCCGTCCATAAAGCGAACGACGGATACCGTTTCGTTCAACTTGTCTCCGGCTTTAGCTTTAAAATCAGCAATTCGTGCGTCGAAGTCAGCCAGCAACTCATCCCCTTTATCGGTGAGTCCCAAGGCTTCGGCGTACAATTTAAAGTTGTTCATCCAGTTGCCGCGCAAGTCCTCGGACATCACGGTAGGGGCAATCGCCTGCAGTTGCTCATATACTTTCTCCTGACGCATCTTGTTCCCTATAATTAGATCAGGCTTCAGGCCAGCGATCAGCTCAAGGTTCGGCTGGCTTTCCTCACCAACTACCGTTACGCCCTCCATCTCGTCCTGAATATGTGGATACCACGGATCCCCGAGCCAGGAGCGCACGGCTCCGACCGGCTTAATTCCCAGTGCTAATAGCGCTTCCGTACCTTCGTTTGTCAAGACCACAACTTTTTGCGGGGTACCTGTAATTTCCGTTTCCCCCATCGCATGCTTCACAACCCGTTTGCCATCTGCCGCGGCGTTCGTGCTGTTGTCTGCCGTCTGGTTCTCGGTTGCCGCGCTTCCGTTGGTATCGGTATTGTTGGACGATCCTTGCGTATTGCTATTCCCACATCCCGCAACAACGAGTGCCAGCGCCATAACCGCGAAAGCCCATAAGACTAAGCGCCTGCGGTTTGTTTTTTGGGTATGAGTATGGTTCATGATCCTTCTCCCCTTTTGTCATTTTAATGTTCTCTTTGAGTGATAATGATTATCATCTTCATGAATATAGGACATCCCCCTTTAGTTTGTCAATACAATTACAATTAAGAATGATTATCAGCCTCATTGACAGACTCTTCCCTATCTTCTAAGATTTAAAGGTCATTATTATTTTGATCTAGAAAGTGGGTAATCTAGTCCGATGAAAGGTTTAGGCTTGTTGATTTGTGCGCTGGTATTAGCCGCAGCCGTCGTATGCAGTATCAGCTTTGGCGTGACGGACATCCCATTTTCTACCGTCTGGGAATCCTTTGTCCATCCGAACGGAAGCAATGAACACCTGCTCATTCAGACGGCCCGTGTACCGCGTGCTTTGATCGCTGCCTCCGTCGGTGCCTGCCTCGCCGTTGCGGGCGCATTGATGCAAGTCATCACCCGCAACCCCATCGCTTCGCCCAGCACGTTGGGCGTAAATTCTGGGGCTGCTTTCTTTATTATCTTGGCCTCGGGTTGGCTTGGCTTATCGGGGATTCAAGCCTTAACCTGGGTCGCCTTGATCGGAGCTGCGCTTAGTGGAGCGGTCGTATTTCTTCTCGGCAGCCTGGGTCGAGACGGCATGACGCCGATCAAGATCACGTTGGCAGGGGCTTCGATGGCAGCGTTTTTTTATTCGTTGACTCAAGGGCTTATGCTCTCCGACGGGAAGATGTTCGATCAGGTGCTCGTCTGGCTCGTAGGATCTGTGACCGGGCGCGGGACGGAGCAGTTGCTGAACGTCCTTCCTTATATGGGAATCGGCTTGGTTCTTGCTCTCATGCTCGCTAGACAACTTAACGTATTGGCGATGGGCGAAACCGTTGCGCAAGGACTGGGCCAACGTACGGGCTTAATTAAAGCGTTAGCCGCTGCAGCCGTCATCCTGCTCGCCGGCGGCTCTGTTGCTGTTGCTGGACCTATCGCCTTCGTTGGCATTATCATCCCGCATATCATTCGGCATTTTGTCGGGACAGATCATCGTTGGATATTACCCTATTGTGCCTTGACGGGGGCCATCCTGCTCGTATCGGCCGACATCGGCTCCAGATACATCGCCATGCCTAAGGAAATTCCGGTAGGCGTGATGACAGCAATCTTGGGGGTTCCGTTCTTCGTATACATCGCAAGAAGAGGGGTGAAGAACTGATGGCTAAATCCAACAAAGCTGCATCGCTCCCGGTCCCTTCGTCGCATCGGGCCAGAAGAAGCAGAACCCTCTGGATCTGCCTGCTCCTCGCTATCCTATGTATCGTCATGATGATTATCAGCGTAGGGGTCAGCAGCCAATATCTCCCGCCGATGACCGTCTTGAAGGCCTTGTTTGGCATGGCCGAGCCGGGAGAACAAGTCATCGTCGTGAATCTCCGTCTGCCGAGAATTCTCATTGCTGTGCTGGTTGGCGCTTCCTTGGCCGTGGCCGGGGCGATCCTGCAAGGCGTAATCCGAAATCCGCTTGCTTCCCCCGATGTCGCGGGAATTACGGAAGGAGCTTCGCTCGGCGCGATTTTGTTTATCTATGTGTTTCAAGGCACGATTTCAATCCATTGGATGCCGCTGGCATCCATCCTTGGCGCTTTCTTCATTACCGCGCTCTTATATGTACTTGCTTGGAAAAAAGGAGCCTCCCCGCTGCGGATCATCCTCATCGGGATCGGGGTATCTGCCGCGATCAAGTCGTTCTCGTATATGCTGATCATCTCCGGACCGATGCAGCTGGCGAATCAGTCACTCACGTTTATGACCGGCAGCATTTACGGCGTCTCCTGGGATAACGATGTGCTGACGCTGCTGCCTTGGACGACCGTGCTGCTCGTTCTCACTTGGCTGCAAGCCCGCCAAGTCAACATTCAAGCACTGGGTGACGACATCGCCGCCAGCGTGGGCTCCCGCGTTCAGCTGCAGCGTTTGCTTCTGATCGTGCTCAGCGTTTCGCTGGCAGGATCTGCGGTAGCCATCGGTGGAGCCATCTCCTTTATCGGGCTGATGGCGCCGCATATGGCTCGCAGGCTGACCGGGCCGTCCTTCTCCGGCGTGCTCCCGGTCAGCGCGCTGCTCGGCGCATTGATCCTGCTCGTGGCAGATCTGATTGCGCGCACGGCTTTTTTGCCGCGGGACGTGCCGGCAGGCGTGTTGACCGCTGCGATTGGCGCGCCGTTCTTTATGGTTCTGCTGTATAAGAACCGGAACCGGTTCTGATTCGCGAGCAGGCTGCTTGTTCTGCCGGCGCCCCCTGTCTTTGCGGCCAACTGCAAAAGTACATTTGAAACAGCCCTAAACCCACGGTTTAGGACGATAAAATGTAAAAGTGCAGTTAGAAACGAAGATTTCTCGTAAATCGACTCCAAATGCCGGAAAGGAACTGTACTTTTACATCTAAATCACGAAAATAGCCTGTTTCTGCAAAAATGAACTGCACTTTTGCAGTTGAAGCAGCTGACGAGAACGAACATAAGCCGGTGCCCCATGAAGGGACGCCGGCTTTATTCATACTAATGTTTACGATCCAGCCCCGCGATATCGCTTAACCCCATAATTCCATGCGGTCAGGCCAATCGCTAAGAATACGATGCCAACCAGCGGGGTGAGCCACGCCATCCGCCACATCTCCTCGCGCTCCAGGAACAATGAAGCCGGATAGACGCCAACAAAGGCAAACGGCAGGATCCAGGTCAGCAGCACTTGAATCGCCCGGTTGTAAATCGTCACTGGATAGCGCCCGTACCCCTGCACGTTGTACATCAGCGGCAAGATCCCGGTTGGCGCATCCGAATAAAACGACAAGGACGTCAACGTCGTGTAGATGCCCGTGTATATCGCTACAGCGCTAATCGTAAACAATAGCAGCACAGGAATCGTCCACCACTCGAAGCTAAGCCCCAACTGCCCGCCGCTGATCAGCATAATGATGCCCCCAATGATCGAGCCGACGAGAGCTGGCGGATCTACGTTTTCCAGGAAGATCTGGAACAGATTATACGCCGGACGCGTCATAATCCGGTCCATCTCCCCCTTCACAATGTACCGCTCACTGAAGTTCCACAGGTTGACGAAGCAGCTAAACACACCAAACGGCACCATAAAGAAACCGTAAACGAACACCACTTCGCTTTCACTCCAACCGCCCAAGCTGTTGGTGTGCATAAAGATCACAAAGATAAAGATCAGGTTGGTTGCCTGAAACAACAGATCGGAAATGACCTCCACCCAAAAGTCGGCGCGGTAGGTCATGCGGGTTTTCATGTAATTTTTCAAGTATTCGCCCATGAGGCCTAAGTAGTACATGCTTCCCTTAACCTCCTTGCACGAACAGGCGTTTCCGCGAAGCACGGTACAGCCCAATCATCGGAATGAGCAGAATCAAGAACCAGATCACCTGAATGCCAAGCACGTTCCAGATCGAAGCGCCTTGAATTCGGCCGGTAAAGACCGAACCCGGCAAATAGGTAATCGCCTGAAAAGGCAGGAACGACATGATGCCGCCCAGCCAGGCCGGGAATAAGCTGATCGGGATAATCAGGCCGGAGAACAAATCCACAACCACCCGTTTCATACGCATAAACCCTTCGTTATTTTCCACGAAAAAAGACATCAATCCCGTAATCACGTTCAGCTGCGAATTGATCAAGAAGCTGAAGAACAACATCACCAGGAACCCTGCCCAAGCGCTTAATTCAGTTGGCAATTTGACCGGAAAGAGCACCATCGCAATCGCCATGCCCGGGATCATCAGCATCATGAAGCGGAACATCCCTTCGCCAAGTCCTTGCATCATTTTGACGATCAGGTAGTTATAAGGGCGGATAAATTGAATTGCAATGCTTCCATCTCGAATATCCGTGGAGATTTCACGATCCAGATTATTAAAATAAAACGCCCGAGCCATCCAGGATACGGCCAGGTAGGTCGTCATCTGTGAAGCGGTGAAACCGCCAAGCTCGCCGCCGTCGCCGTAAATCGCCTTCCACGTAAAATAATAAACCCCGATGTTCAAGGAATAGATCAGAATGCCCGAATAATAGTTCACCCGATACGCCAGCATTGTCAAAAAACGGATGCGGATAAAATCGAGATAGGCCCCCCACTGGTTAGACATGGATGACTGCACCTTCTTTGCTCTCCACTTCCGCTTCAGAGTTCGCCGGTTTGTCCGCCGAGCCGGATTGGTAAATGCTGCGGACGATTTCGTCGGTGTTGGTTTCGATAATTTTGATATCGGTGATGTCCGCTTGGCCGACCACTTGACCCAATACCTCGGAGACACCGATATCCCGCGGAATCCAGACCTTGGCGTTCAGGTCATTCTCAGCCGTCCAGATGACGGGAAGCGTGCCCGTCCAGCTCCGCAATTGATCGAGCTTGGTGGCTGTTCCGAACTGGAATAAGACTTCCTTGCCCGTCCCCCAGCGGTCCTTCAACTCCTCTAAGCCGCCGTCGTAAATGATCCGCCCGTCGTCGAGCATGATGACGCGGGAGCAAAGTGCCTCGATATCCTGCAGGTCATGGGTTGTCAGCAAGATCGTTGTTCCGTGGTCGCGGTTCATATCTTTAAGAAAATCGCGAATTTCCGATTTGACTACGATGTCGAGACCAATCGTCGGCTCGTCCAGGAAGACGATCGACGGGTTGTGCAGCAGCGCCGCGACCAGCTCACAGCGCATCCGTTGGCCTAGACTGAGCTTACGTACCGGACGGTTCAGCAAATCCTGCAGCTGAAGGCGCTCCACCAGCTCGTCTAGGCGTTTCTTATAATCGGCTTGCGGCACGCGATATACCTTACGCAGCAGTTCAAACGACTCGATGACGCCGATATCCCACCAAAGCTGGCTGCGCTGGCCAAAGACGACGCCAATATGCTGCACGAACTTATCGCGCTCAGCGTATGGCACGAAGCCGCCAACCTTCAAATGTCCCGACGTCGGCACCAAAATACCAGTCAGCATTTTGATGGTGGTCGATTTTCCGGCTCCGTTTTCCCCGATATATCCGCAGATCTCTCCCTCTGGAATCTGAAAAGAAATATCTTTCACGGCGGCCACTTCGTTGTATTCCCGCTTAAATAAATCAAGAAAGGCCCCTTTGAGGCCTTCGCGGTTTTTCTGCACCTTAAAAGTCTTGCGCAAATCGCGCACTTCAATGGCAGCCATGCTGTATCCCTCGCTTTTTTGAATCAATTTATGAGTCCGCTAAAGATTATATAGTAACTTCCAACAAAGCACCACCCCCAAGGGACGAGGGTTTATAGATCCATACGTCATCATTATCCCTTTGGGTCAGAGAGCAAGAAGAAACACCAACTCTCCGCAAACTCACAGAGGTTTTTGCTCCCTTAACGAAAGGGATAATCCTGTAAAAGAAGCAGCAAAACGGTCATAGGCATATCTACAAATTAAAGCGGTAGCCAACGCCCCAAATCGTCTCGATATATTGCGGCTGCGAAGGGTCCTGCTCAATTTTTCCCGAAGCTTGCTGATGTAGACGGTGACGGTGGCCAGATCGCCCAGCGAATCCATCCCCCAGATCTTCTCAAACAGATCATCCTTGGAAAATACCCGGTTTGGATGCAACGCCAAAAAGAGCAGCATTTGTCAATGCGCAAGCCACGGATCTGCAGCTCGTCCTTCCTTGTTCGCAGAGACCATGAGAATTGGAATATCCCTGGCTTCACGAACTTGCTTGCAGATCTCAAAACCGTCCACGCCCGGCAGCATCAGATCAAGTACAAGCAAATCGTAAGGCTCCGCAAGTGCAAGTATTGTTGTCCCCACGCCAAGCTGACTGTCCGCCGTTATTGGCAATATTCATCAGCACTCGCTTCAGCGTCAAGCCCGTCATCTCCAGCACCTCATCGATTCGTGAAAGTGGTAACTCCAGATAGCAACGTGCGGCTTGGCGAAGGTTCTGCCTTCCGGTCATATAGTCGTACGCATCCGCCGCCTCAATGACGCAGCCTACTTGGGCCATAGCCTGCTCATCGGTCACCACGAGGCTACCTTGGTTCGTTAAGCTGGATGCAGCATGCGTATGCTTGATAGCGGCTTTATACGTTTCATACCCGTTCGTTCCAGCCATAGCGGACAACCCGCTGCCGAGCAGTAAGGCTGCTCCAATCCCGAATACCGCTCCGCGCTTGATCCATTTTGAGTTCATCTTCAACTTCCTTTCCCTTTGTTTTGTCTCACCTTCCTAAGCTTAGCCCCCGGGTCTAAATTGCTTCTAAACGAAATCTAAAAAAAGTGTAAAAAAGCCGGCTCAATGTCTATGGAAAGACATCAAGCCGGCCATGAAGTCAGTAATTATAGAGATTTTAAGATATTTCGTATGACTCAAGTGTAAAGAGGAAGATCACTGACAGATGTATTTCTTCCTCTTAAAGGTTGTTTCGTCCTCAATTGTCCATCCTAGTTCCAGTTTGAACCGCCTTAGCGATTCGGTCGACTCGGTTCGTCCAGATCCAGCCGCTGTATCCGGCGGGCAGGCGCTTCACGTCTTCCAATGTATCGAAGCCGCTGGAGAAATCACTGCCGTCCCCTCCGACGATAACAACGCGGGTGTTCGCTCGCTCCATACGGCTTAGGAATTTATCCGGCCAGCCCCACAGCCAAGGCGCGATTTTCTCAGGGATGTGCAGCTCGGTGTTTCGGCAAGCATCAGGGATGTACCCTGTCCAGCCGGAAGCCTCATACGAGAGCAGACATTGCTTTAACGTTGCCTTGGACATGACCCGCAGGTCCGGCAGGCGCTCCTTCAAGACCGCAATGGGCAGATCGCCGCCATAAACGGTTATCCCGTCCCGCTCCTCCTTCTTTAACGTAGACAGGTATGCCGCAAGCTGCTTCCCTTCCTCGGGGTCATCACTTTTGATGTGCAGTAGCAGCGCCTTGCCGGGAAAATGCTCCACCACTTCAGGTAACGATGGCATCAGCCCAACCCCTTTGCCGCGAAACGGATACGTCTTGCCTTGATCGGCGGTATATCCGTACCCGATATCCAACATTTTCAGCTCCGCCATCGTATAGTCTTTCGTTGTGCCTTCCGCATTGGTCCGGCAATCCAACGTCCAATCATGGAACACGGCAAACTGCCCGTCCTTGGTTGGCTTCAGATCCAATTCCACCATATCAGCCCCGGCTGCAAAAGCGGCTTCCATAGATGGCAAGGTGTTCTCCAGAAACTCGTGCTCCGGTTCATATATCCGTTCCGCTGTGCACGTATCGTTCTCGATCCCCTCCATCGGGAAGGTTTGCGCCAGACCACGATGCGCCAGCAGCTTAGGTTCCCCGCCCTGAGCTGCGGTCAGATGAGGCGTATTGTTCAAGTAAACAAAAGCAATAAGGGCAAGCAATATCCATAGCGTTCTGCTTCTATATATCTTCCTGATCTTGCTCAAGCCAGTCTCCCCCGATCCTTCCTAACCCGTCCTATTCTGTCTCTAAAATATATCCGCTCCCCCGGATCGCATTGATCTGGAACGTATCGCGTCCATATTTCTTGCGAATCCGATAAATTAATGTCGTTAATTCATCGATCGTCACATCCGGTAACCCGTCAGGACCAGGATTACGGTCATACCACACCGTCTGCTTAATCTCACGGATCGTCACCAGACGGTTCGCGTGATCATGAAGCAGCTGCAGCAGCAAATATTCTTTTTCCGACATCGAAATTTTGACGCCGTTCACAATGCATTCCCGTTTCTCCCAATGGATCGTCACCGCTCCCTCAGTCGTCTCCGAATGCGTTGATTCATGTACGGGCTCAAACTCCAGCGTTTGTTCTCCAGGCGAATAAGAGAAATGCAGTACACAGGTGCCACGCGCCAATTTCAGGATATCATTCGTTTCAAGCACATAAGGGGCATGCGGGATCATCCGGACCCCGTTCAGTTCCGTCCCATGACGGCTCCCCAGATCGTAGGCGACAGCACGGTCCCCTTCTTTCCGAATCATTAGATGTTTACGAGAAATAAAGATATTCGTAAAGGCCATATCCGGAAAACTCTCGGAAGACGTCCGACCGATTTCCGTCGTCTCTTGATCCAGGTAGATGCAGGTTCCCGGACGAAACGGGTCCCCGCGAAGAATATAAATACAGGCAAAGGTATCCATACCTAAGCTCCCTCCATTTTCTATACCATCATCATCTTATCTTAAGGGACGTCTTAAGAATATAGCAACCGCAGTGATATTATCCTCACAGCAGGCTGATTTCAACGCTCGTTTTTCAATAGTCGATTTTCTGTTATCATAGGGGGAGAACAAAAGGCGAACACCTGACGAACGGAAATTATACGAGAAAGGAATCCGTGCATGAGTTTTCAGTTAACGGAGCGCGTCATTAAATTGCTATGCGGCCGAATCGCTTACGAGCGTGGAGAAGCATATTACCGGACCGGGAAAGTGGCCTTTCTCCGGATGGACCACGGCTCCCGTGTCTATGAAGCGGCAGTGTCTGGAACCGGACACTATCATGTGTCGCTGCAAATCGATGAACACGGCGACGTGCATGCGGAATGCAACTGTCCCGCCTTCTATTCCTATAACAACTATTGCAAGCATATTGCCGCCGTCTTGCTGGGGGTTCATGACATGCTGCAAGGCGGTAAGGCGCCGGTTCGTCCGTTTCCGTCTCTGCTGCGGCAGCAGGATGACCTTCTAGATTCAATGGACGACGATCGCAATGGATCCTACGGCCTGATCCAGCGTAAACAACCTGGGGACATCCCTTCCCGCGATATCTGGATCGCCCGTGATATGATGCGCTTGTTTGAAGAGACTGCCCCGCCGCCGCTGCGGACTGGACTAAGGTTTGATCAGCGGACGCCGCTGGAGGTGGAATTTACACTCCATCCGGTGCCGTACGGCTACCGTAAGTACTTGTTCGGTCTGGAGCTGAAGATCGGCGAGAAGCGTCTGTATATCGTCAAGAACATTCGGGATTTTCTCGATAAAATCTCACGCGGCGAGCCATACAGCTTCACCAAACATTTCAACTACGACCCGGAACGTTACGCCTTTCGGCCGGAGGATGAAGCGATCCTGCAGAAGCTGGCGGAAATCCAACGCAATGAGCAGATGTTTCACGAGAGCCTCGGAGGATACTCCCTTAAATCGAATGGGGTTTCCGATCGACTGTTACCGGTGCCGCCTGTCTTTTGGGACGATCTGCTGCCGCTGCTCACCCAAGCTCCGCTCGTGCAATTGGAGCAAGATGGCCGCATCTGGCCGGGGCTTGAAGTGGCAGACGGGCCGCTGCCACTTAGCTTTCAACTCGGCCAAGCCGGGGACGAGAGCTATCAGTTTTCCGCCCAGGGCCTGGATGATGTTCTGGTCATGGACGTCTATGGCATCATTTTATCGGAAGGTAAGCTGATCCGCCTCTCGCCCGCGCAAACTCGCCGGCTCGCTGAATTAAAACATATGATGATTACTGCGCGGAAACCGTA
The DNA here is from genome assembly GCF_032465655.1 of Paenibacillus sp. 3LSP. Taxonomy (NCBI): domain Bacteria; kingdom Bacillati; phylum Bacillota; class Bacilli; order Caryophanales; family Paenibacillaceae; genus Paenibacillus; species Paenibacillus sp. 3LSP. The sequence goes on from NZ_JAWDJI010000244.1 coordinate 29,628, forward strand.
TATCCTGATCTCTCCAGACCAGATCGAGCCCTTTGTTGAACGGGTGCTGCCCGGGTTGACAAAGTTCGGAACTATCCACGTCGAGGAAAAGGTCGCCAGCCGTATGGTACGGACCCAGCTGAAAGCCCGGCTGTACCTTGATCGGGTTAAGGACCGGCTCCTGGCGGGCTTGGAATTCCAATACGGTGATATCGTGTTTAACCCCTTGGATGATCATGGTCCCAAGCGAGGTACGGATTTAATCTTGCTGCGCGATACTGAGAAGGAACGGGAGATTATAAATCTGTTGGATTCCGGCTACATGACCCGAACCGAAAGCGCCTATTTCCTCGATGATGAGGAGGCGGAATACGAATTTCTGTATCATGTCGTGCCAGAACTGGAGAAGCTCGTGGACATATATGCTACCTCGGCAGTCAAGACCCGGCTCATCACCGACCTTCGACCGCCGAAAATATCCGTGGAGCTCGACGAGCGTACGGATTGGCTGGAGTTTCGCTTCAGCATGACCGGGATCGGTGATTCGGAAATCCGCGGATTGCTTCAGGCACTGGAGGAGAAGCGCAAATACTACCGGTTGCCAAACGGTGCATTAATGCCGCTTGAAAGCGAGGAGTTTCAGGAGATCGTCAAGTTCCTGAACGAATTTGGCTTGCGCCAAAGCGATATCCGCGGGCCGGAATTCCGTGTACCAGTGATCCGCGGATTGCATATCCAGGAAGACCGTGGACAAGGCCCAGTGAAGCTGGGCAAATCGTACCGCGATCTGCTGCATAACCTGCAGCATCCTAACCATCTGGACTTTCCGGTGCCGCCACAGCTCTCCGATGTACTTCGCGACTACCAGGTTTACGGTTATCAGTGGCTTAAGACACTGGCCTACTATCGCTTCGGCGGCATTCTTGCCGATGATATGGGGCTTGGAAAGACGCTGCAAAGCGTCGCTTTTCTCATATCGGTGCTGCCGGAGATTGCGGAGACTGGACAGCCGGCGTTGATCGTCTGCCCTGCTTCCCTGGTGTACAACTGGCGGAACGAGCTGACGAAATTCGCACCAAACATTAAGGCGGTAATCGCCGACGGAAGTAAAGCTGAACGGGTGCGAACCTTGCGCGAGGCGTCGCAAGCGGATGTAGTGATCACCTCCTATCCACTGCTGCGCCGCGATATTGAGCAGTTCGCTGAACTGGCGTTCCATACACTGATTTTGGACGAGGCTCAAAGCTTCAAAAATCACGCCAGCCAAACGGCCCAAGCCGTGAAGAGCTTGCAAGCCAAGTACCGGTTCGCCTTAACCGGCACTCCGGTAGAGAACTCGCTGGAAGAGTTATGGTCGATTTTTAGCGCCGTCTTTCCAGAGTTATTCCCTAGTCGCCAGGCGTTTAACGATTTGTCCCGGGAGACGGTAGCCAAACGCATCCGCCCTTTCGTCCTGCGCCGGCTGAAAACCGACGTGCTGAAGGAGCTGCCGAAAAAAATCGAGTCCCTTCAACCTTCTGAGCTGCTGCCGGAACAGAAGAAGCTGTACCTGGCCTACTTGGCCAAGCTGCAGCAGGAGACGCTTAAGCATTTGGATGACGACACGTTCGGGCAGAACCGTATTCGCATTTTGGCTGGCTTAACCCGGCTGCGCCAGCTATGCTGCCATCCGGCCTTATTCGTTGACGGCTATGACGGCGGTTCAGCGAAGTTTGACCAACTGATGGAAATGATCGAAGAATGCCAAAGCGCCGGCAAACGCATACTGATCTTCTCCCAATTTACGGAGATGCTCGGATTGATTGGCCGAGAGCTGGGCTACCGAGGGATGCCTTTCTTTTATCTCGATGGGAAGACGCCAGCTGCCGAACGGGTAGAGTTATGCGATCGCTTTAACGACGGGGAACGCGATTTGTTTCTCATCTCGCTGAAGGCCGGAGGCACTGGCCTGAACTTAACCGGTGCGGATACCGTCATTCTTTATGATCTATGGTGGAATCCTGCGGTCGAACAACAGGCGGCAGATCGGGCCTATCGGATCGGGCAGAAGAATATCGTACATGTCATTCGCATGGTTGCCCAAGGCACCGTGGAAGACAAAATGTACGAGCTGCAGCAGAAGAAAAAGCACCTCGTCGAAGAGGTGCTGAAGCCTGGACAAGAGGCCATTTCCGCGCTGACCGAGCAAGAAATTCGCGAAATCTTGATGATCTAATCTGTAACTTAAAAAAGGGATCGGAAGCTCCGAATCATTTCGGCAGTTCCTGTCCCTTCTTCATTTCACTGACCTGTCACTTCAAACTCGTAAAGGGAATACCCGTAAGGTGTCCCCCGCTCGATGCCATACATGCGGACATATCTTGCCGGCTGCGGCGAAAGCGGGATTTCATCAAGTCCTCCATCTCCGCTTGAAGTCGAATATACTTCCTGCCAATGCTCTGGCGCTCCGCTGTCCGTGGAGATTTCAATCTTGTACCGCTTGGCGTATGCCACCTCCCACCGCAGCTTGACGCCGGTGATTTGATGTACGGCACCCAGATCAACGTAAATCCATTCCGGATCGGTCCCCTCGCGACTGGCCCAGCGCGTCATCTGGTTGCCGTCTACCGCCTTGTCCGGTACAAACCCCACGCCTTCCATTGTGCTGGATACCGCTGTTTTATTCAGGGCCAGATTCGGAGCTTCCGGTACAGTTGCCCCGCCGGGCTTCCACCAATTCCCCGATAGGAACAGCAAGTTCAGCAAATTGTAGGTATCGCTGAAGTAATCCTCTTTCTTATTCTTCATCCAGTCCCAGCCCGCATTCACCCAAGCTTGATGATTGGAATTCGCCGTTCCCGCCGAGATGAACGGAGCGACAAATACCGCTGTGGCATAATTTCCTATGGCTGTGCCGTCCAGCTTGTAGCCATTTTTGATATTTGCAGGTGCACCGCCGGTTTTCGTTTTGATCCAGCTCACCATTTTGTCGGCGAGCGCTTTCGCTCTGGTATCGCCGTATAACGCATAATCCATAACGATGCGCAGCGGTACACGGCTTGCATTATAGTAATATTGATTCGTTTCTTTGAACTCATCCAGATACCACTCTGGCGCAGGTCTTGGCGGGTTACCCACCACAAAGTCAGAGATCAGTCCGGTATTCGGAGAATATGTTGCGCTAAACTGTTGATACACGTCGTACAAATGATCTATCACATGAATCCAAGTCTCATCCCCTGTGACCTCATAAAAAGCGCGCAAATGACTGAGCATCCAGTCCGACGGCCGCGTATTCAGCGCATCCTTACCGTCCCAATCTCCAAGATTAAGCCGATAACCAGATGTAACATAGCTTGCTTTAATGCCGTTGGTAATCATTTTTTTCGCTTCTTGCAAATAGTTGATCGCCCCGCCCGAGCCCCACTGGTTGTGAGCTAAAATCAACGAATAAGCGATGTCCAAATCACCGTCGGTAGCTGAGCCAAAATGGCCTTGAGCGGCTTTGCTGTCCGCTACTACCCAGCCCATCAAATTCGGGTTTCCGCTGCTCTTATATGTACGTGCCGTCTTAAACAATCCGTCATAAATCGTCTTGGCGTTCGGATCATAACCTGCCATCAGCACGGTGATGATCATGCCATAGCCCTGACCTTCGGAGGAACCAAGCGCGGTAAACCCGTCGGGATCTCCCGTAATGTTGCCCTTCACATAGTAACCGCCGGGCAAAGAAGACAAATTGTTGCGAAGATAAGTCGCTTTCCAATAATCGTAATATGACGCCACAGCCTGATTCATCGCGGCTTGGGTGACGTGGCTTGGCTTGATGATTCCCGGATAGCTGATCTGCTGCGGGAACGGCTTCATTTCCCCTGCGGCGTTGGCGGGAGCAGCCGGTGCAACGGCCCCAAACGTGGTGGCTATAAAGAAACACAGTAAAACCAGACAAACCTTTTGAAGCTTCATCATCATTCCTCCTCAAAGCGAAAGTGGAAAGCCTGTCTTTCGTTAAGCGACTTCGGAGTTGCAACGAATGAAACGCAAGGATGTCCCAATTCCTATTTTATTCCAGCTTTTTATAAATATAAACTAATTTCTACAGGTCTGAAACATGAAATCACCGTGATCGGGATACCCTATGGAAGGTAATGACTACTACCGAGAGAATCACTTTTAAGGAGGATCAGCATGGAGCATCAAAATCAACAAGCCCGCGATGAGGCTGAGCTGCGTAACAAATTAAATGAGCAAGGGGATTCATTAGCGGAGAAGAAGAAGATTGAAAACGGCGTGGACATCGAGCCAGAAGCCGATGAATGGGTGGCCAAGCCGGTGCCGTTCACCGATACAGATTCCGCGAAATAACCTTCCTCTTCCGTTGATCATCCGCAGGGTTCCTTGATGGAGCCGCTGCGGATATTTTATTATCCACCAACGGTTCCCAGACGACAGGATAATGAACCTTTAGCGCGAATATCATGGTAAAGAGGTTGATTTGAAATCTGGGAGCGTGAAGAAATGGAAGCGTTCGCACAAGATTTATTGAAGGATAAGGTGATTCTGATCACCGGAGGCGGTACGGGATTGGGACGGGCGATGGCTGGTCGGTTCTTGCAACTCGGCGCGAAGGTCGCCATCTGCGGACGACGTGAAGAGGTATTGGAGCAAACCGCTGAAGAACTATCCTCTGCTTATGGCGGTGAGGTATACCGGCAGCGCTGTGATGTTCGCGATCCCGGACAAGTCCACAATTGCGTGGATGCCGTGTGGCAACATTTCGGCCGGATCGATGTGCTTGTCAACAACGCTGCCGGCAATTTTATCAGTCCGACGGAACGCTTGTCGCCCAATGCTGTCAACGCAGTACTGGGTATCGTATTGCACGGTACGTTTTACATGACATTAGAGGTTGGAAAACGGTGGATTGAACAGCAGCTGCCCGGAACGATGTTGAACATTGTCACGACCTACGCTTCGACCGGATCGGGATACGTCGTGCCCTCCGCCGCTGCCAAAGCTGGCGTACTTGCGCTGACCCGCTCCCTCGCCGTCGAGTGGGCACCTCACGGGATCCGTCAGGTGGCGATCGCACCCGGACCGTTTCCGACGGAAGGCGCCTGGTCTCGCCTCTCCCCTACTCCGGAGCTGGAGGCGAAAATGCTGGGACGCGTACCGCTTGGAAGAACCGGCCGCCCCGAAGAGCTGGCGGACCTAGCCGCTTTCCTCGTCTCGGATGCCGCCGGATACATCAACGGCGAGGTGGTCACGATTGACGGCGGGGAATGGCTGCGCGGGGCCGGACAGTTTAACGACCTTGCCGAGGTGACAGAAGAACAGTGGGATCGCTTGTCCGAGTTAACGCGCAAAGGGAAATAGCTGCGCCTTAGCTCGTGCTGCTTACCTTCACTTCAGCGCGGTCTGCCGGATCATTTTTCGTGGATAACCGCTTGTTCCCCAACAAATGTGACACAACGTAAAAGATCAGGAACAATCCCATAACCCCGGCGGAATAACGGTACATCACCGCATAATTCGTGGCGGAAGCGATGGCTCCCAGAATGATTGCACCAATGGCAACACCAAAATCTGTGGTATTAAAAAACATGCTGTTCGCCATTCCGTATTGCTCCGGTGTGCTGGATCGCAGCATCCAAGCCTGCAGCGTAGGCTGGGTCGCCCCGAAGCCAAGTCCATACAGTAACGCCGAAACGATCAGCATTGGCAGCGACTGGGTGAAGGACAAAACAACCATGCTCGCAACTACCAAAAGCGCCGCAGGAATCAGGACGGCCCCAGGGCCCTTCGCATCAAAGATTCTGCCGGAGATCGGACGAATGATGACCACCGTGGCCGCATTAAACAAGAAAAATAACCCCACTTGTTCCAAGTGGATAAATTCGCCGAAGAGAGCGATAAAGCTTAACAGACCGCTGTAGGTGATCGATAATAACATATTTAGAAATGCTGGCAACAAAAATTTACGGTTAAACGACGTACGACGTTCCAGGGCCGGGGCGCTGGCTCTCGGCGTCGTTTTCTTCTCGCTTGCTTTCATCTCTTGATTATGGTTTCTTGGCAATGCTCGGGTAATTAGCAACAACGGGATCACCACCAGAACAGCCCATGCCCCCGTCAAGGTCAATGTGCCAAAACCGTACTTCTGCAGCATATTTAAACCGATCATTGGGCCGATCGACATCGCCAAGCTGCTGGACAACCCATAATACCCAATGCCTTCCCCCATTCGAGTTGGCGGAATGATCCGTGATGCCAACGTTGGCAAAATGGTGCTGCCAATCCCAAAACCAACACCGTAACCGGCCCGTAACAGCATCAATCCTCCAACCGATCCAGCCCAATGATTGAATTCAGTCATAAGTGCTGCGATGATTAAGCCAGTGAACAGCAGAACGTTAGGTGAAAACTTCCGCAGCATCGCTGCTGTGAGGAAACGAGCCAAAATTGCGGATACCGCAAAAACGCTGGTCACGAGACTGACCTCTAAATCACTGGCGGCAAGGTCATTTTTGACATAAGATGAAAGTGAAGACAACAACATTTGCAAATTCAGAAATAACAAAAAAGCAGAGATCGTTAATGATATAAACGATCTCGTCCATAATCGGTCTGATTCCTTGTGTAAATTCATTTCTTCGCCTCTAATCTACTTAGTTGTCAACCTTTGTTTTGCGATTCTTCACCGAGCTGAAGATGGATGCGCTGGAGCAGCTCCACGAGCTTCTCGTATTCCTCCGCATCCATGAGCTGCTTCACCTCTTCATTTACGCCCCGTTCGATCGGCAACGTTTCACAGATCAGTTCTCTTCCCCGCTCGGTTGCAAATACGACAAACGATCTTCGATCCCGCTCCCCCGCTTGCTTGCGAACGAGTCCTTTGCTTTCCAGCAAGTCGATAATTCGAGTAATCGTTGGCTTGTCCTTTCCGGTTCGATCCGCAATCTCTTTCTGGATCATGCCATCTGAATTATAGATCTTATGAAGTACGGACCATTGCTCGGTGGTAATGTCATAATCCTTCAATCGATGCTGCAGTAATGCTGTGATTTTGCGGTAAGCCATCCCCATGATATATCCGATGGCCAGCTCGTGCTGAGAGTGGTCCCTTCTCACCATATGTCACACCTTGCTTTAATAGTTGTCTTGACAATTATATGCCAACGAACTAATTCAGGTCAATCATCTGTCTATTTTCAGGGCGGGTAGGTGATCATCTTTCCCTTTTCCAGTACGGACGAATACATTACCATAAAAAACATCTCGAAGGGGAACCGCGATCATGAAAACTGCTCGTCACCCGCGTCATATCACAAGCAAGCTGAAAAAAAATGAAGCGTTGATGAAAAGCAAGACGCTGCGGAGCTATCTCCCTGAAACCCGCCGATTTACTAAAGAGAATTTGCATAGTATGCTGCTGAGATACCATATGGTCTACGTTAAGCCAGTGAACGGCACATGGGGAAAAGGCGTCATGCGGGTCGAATATAAACCTTATTCCAGACACGGGATCTACCAACACCAGCTTGACAAAAAGGTGTCGACCCATCATTCAGTGGATGAACTCTATCACTCGATTCGAAAACATAAGCTGAAAGGTCGTTATCTCGTTCAGCAAGGCATTGAGCTGCTCAAATATGATCAGCGGCGCTTCGACCTGCGTGTCATGGTGCAACGTACCCCGCAGAAGGTTTGGAAGACAACCGGCATAATTGGCAGACTGGCCCACCCGAAGAAGATTGTCACCAACTATCATAATGATGGGAAGCTTATGCCGGTAGAGAAGCTGCTTTCCCCCTATTTGAAGGGATCGCGGCTCAAGTCTTATACCAATATACTGGAGGGCTTTGGGGAGGACATTGCCAATCACTTAAAGAAGAGCTTCCCCGGGCTGCGCGAAATCGGTGTCGATGTGGCGCTTGACCAGAAGATGCGGCCTTGGATTCTTGAAGTGAACACTTCGCCGGATCCGTTCATCTTCCGGAAACTGAAGGATAAGAGTATCTTCCGCACCATCATGAAATATGCTCGTGCTTATGGCAAATACAAGCGGAAATAAATAAAAAGCGGACGAAGGCCATGCCACAGGGCATCCTATCGTCCGTTTTTGGTAGGATAAGGTTTATGAACCAAACTGCCGATAGATTCCCATCAGCTTCTTGGCCGTTTGCTTCCATCCGAACTTCTCTACAGCGTCCTTCCGCGCTTGTCTGGACATTCGAGCGGTCAGCTCCCGATCCCGTGCCAGCTTCAGAATCCACTTCGCATGCTCTTCAGAGTTGCGGTAGGCATCGACGAGGTAACCATTCGAACCGTGTTTGACGATCTCCCCAATCCCGCCAATATTGGATGCGACGACGGGAAGACCCGATGCCATCGCTTCCACATTCACCAGACCAAACGCTTCATGCTCCTGTGACGGACACGCAAACAGATCGGCCTGCTGGAACTTGCGGTGAATGGAACGATGCGGAACTTTGCCGGTAAATATGACAGGCACTCCCTTCGCCCTGGCTAAACGCTTGAGTTCTCTTAAATATCCGGGTTTACCGCCGCCAACTACGGTTAAGCTAACCGGCCCATATTCCTTGCGCACACGGCTGATCGCCCGGATCAGAACCGGAACCCCTTTGCGTGGAATGACCCGCCCCGCGAACAAGACGCGGAATGTTCCAGAGTGCCCTGCTCCGCTTGCCGGGCTAAACCGAGCGGTGTCTACACCAAGATGCACCTTGCGCAGTTTCCCCGCATGCCGTGGGAAGCGCGCGGCTAAATTCGCTTTCAGCGAATCGCTGTTGGCAATAATCAGGTCGGCTCGGCTCAGACTTTCGTTCACTTTGGTGGTGGGTTTCACAAACGTCAGCGAATGCAGGAACAACGTGACGGGAGTATGGGGAAACGCCGCCTTGATTTTGGCCATATAATGCGGACGATTATCGACTTGAATCAGGTCATACCGTCTCCCTTTCAAGTAATGCAAAACGGAGGCGATATACTTACTGGAGCTTCCACTGCTCACCCGGACGATCGTTAAGTTCCCCATCCGGCTGACGCTGGGCAAGTTACGGGCCTTTCTGCTGATCAGCGTAACGCGATGATTCACGGCCAATTGCTTGGCGATGGCTAGCATGCTGATCTCCACGGAGCCGTTCCCGGGAACCGGGATCTGCTCGGGCGCCACCATCAAAATATTCATAGGCTCCTCCTAACACATATGTCCTTGCGTTTATTCACCATATGCGTTAGGAGGACTTCCTGCGTAGGTATCCACCTAAACGTCAGGTCACGCGGAACGTTCCTGTTCCAAATGCGCAGATTTCACCTTGATCCAGCCGTGCATACGCCATCGTGGTCACCGATTTACGCGATATGTGAACCAGTTCAGCAGTCACAGTGATCGATCCCTTCACGGCTTTGGTGACGTAATTTAAGTTTAAGTTCGTTGTCACCACACTGGCTTCCGGTTTGGCAATCATCGCCAGCAGTCCCATTGCCGAATCGATCAACGTCGCATGAACCCCCCCGTGGACGATGCCGATCAAGTTCAAGTGATGCGGCTGAATTTGAAGGCACATCACAACCCGCTGCTCATTCGCTTCAACCACTTCACAGCCGAGATAATCCACAAACGAGCCAATCGCCGCTTGATTCCACAACGCTAAACGTTGTTGCAGCTCTTCTGAATCCGCTTTCATTTCAGATAACCTCCGTTCATCCCGTTCGCTGCCAAAAAGCCCTGATTCTGCCTCGGATTTAAGCACACCAACGGTTACTTCTCTTTCGTTTGAGCCGGATTCTGACGCTCCGCTTCTTCTTCCACGAGCTTGCGGCGCAGCACTTTACCGGCCAACGTTTTCGGAAGACTATCCCGAAATTCGTAAACCTTCGGCACCTTATAAGCAGCGAGCTTCTCCTTGCACCAGCGTTTGATGCCCTCCTCGTCCGGTACTGCCCCTTCTTTCAGAACGATATAAGCTTTGACCGTCTCGCCGCGATATCGGTCGAAGATACCGGCCACAATTGCCTCTTCCACGTCCGGATGCTCGAACAACACCTCTTCGACCTCCCGCGGATAAATGTTATATCCTCCGGCAATGATCAAATCTTTGCGCCGATCTAAAATGTAGAAGAATCCGTCTTCATCCATCCGCCCCAAATCTCCGGTGAGCAGCCACCCGTCACGCAGCGTCTTGTACGTTTCTTCCGGGCGGTTCCAGTATCCCCGCATCACTTGAGGGCCCCGTACGGCCAGCTCGCCGACTTCACCAACCGGCACCTCCTCGAGCGTATCGGGCTGTACGATCATCGCATCAGTATCGGGAAATGGGATGCCTATTGATCCGGTTTTCCGCATCCCCCAGATGTTGTTGGCATGCGTGACCGGGGAGGCTTCGGTTAATCCATAGCCCTCGATCAGCTTGCCGCCGGTGATTTCCTCAAACCGGGTTTGGACCTCAAGCGGCAACGGAGCCGCACCGCTGACGCAGACATTAATCGAAGATAAATCATACCCGCCAACGTCCTTATGATTAATGATTGCAACATACATCGTGGGTGCGCCAGGAAATACCGATGGTTTCTTGAGATGGATCGTCTGCAGCACCTGATTAATTTCAAAACGAGGCATCAGCAGCAGAGTTCCACCTAAAGAAACAGATTGATTTAACAGCACCGTCATACCAAACACATGAAAAAAGGGGAGAGCCGCCAAATACTTCTCCTTTGCCGGCCTAGCCCGGTAGAACCAAAGCTGGTTTTGAATCGTATTGGCTACCAGATTCATGTGCGTCAGCATGACCCCTTTGGCAAAGCCCGTGGTCCCGCCGGTGTATTGCAATAACGCTAAATCCTGCTCGGGATCCACTTCCACATGGCAGGGTTCGGGGCTGCCGCTGGCAAGAAAGGTTGGAAAAGCGATTAAGCGATCATTGTAGTTTAAATGAACCAGCATGCCGTCTTTTTTGGCTTTGATCGGATACAGTAAATTTTTGGGGAAAGGTAAATAATCCTTAATCGAGGTTGCAATGATATATTCCATGGGATGTAACTTGGTCGCTGTTCTTACCCGCTCCACGAGCGGATCTAACGTCACGATCACGCGTGCGCCTGCATCCGTGAGCTGATGCTCCAGCTCCCTAGGCATATAAAGTGGATTCGTCATGACGGCGATCCCGCCCATGAGCAGTGTTCCGTAATAGGCGATCACCGTCTGCGGGCAATTCGGCAGCATGATGGCTACCCGGTCCCCCTTGCGAATGCCCAGCTTTCGCAGGGCATTCGCAAATTGGTACGACTGTTGCAGCAGGGTGCGGTAATTCATCTTTTTTCCCATAAACTCCAGAGCCGTAACTTCGGGGTAACGAGCAGCCGTAACTTCTAAAAAGTGGGCGAGATTTTGCTTCGGATAATCATAGGTCGGTGGTACTTCAGCAGGGTAGAACTTCAGCCAAGGTTTACTCGACATACGCCTTGCCTCCCAACCTCGCAATTTTACAGTACGTATTTCTCCGCCCGAATCACTTCGGCGGCAATTTGCCGTTTTAATGACAGCGTATTCACTGCCGAGCGCTTTGTCAATTTTTTCAGGATGGAGAGTTGTGTGCGCAGCATATCCCCTGTCTCCATATAACTTAACGTTTCCTTCGCCAAGGCTTCGATCTTGCCAAATTCTTCTTGAATAAACACCGTTGTCATGGCGATATACAGCGCGGCCTTGTCTTCACCCGCTTGTGCAATGCGCTTCTTCGTGCGAAGCAGCGCGCTTTCCATCGCATAGATGGCGATCATCATATCCGCTAAATGGTTGAGCACTTCCTGCTCCCGCTCCAGTTTGAGCTGATATTTTTGCACCGCTTGGGCGCCCGCCATCAGGAAGATCTTTTTGGCCATGGTCAGCAGATAAGCTTCCTCTTCCAACGTGCCTTCAAACGTGCGGCTTGGGATCGGCTCCATCAGTTCTGCCTGCAGCTTTTGCGCTGCCTGGAGCAGAGGAAGTTCCCCCTTCATTGCGCGTTTGACCAGCGCGCCGGGAATCAGGAGGCGGTTGATTTCATTGGTGCCTTCAAATATCCGGTTGATCCGCGAATCGCGGTAGATCCGCTCGATTCGATATTCCTGAGTAAACCCGTAGCCCCCATGAATTTGCACGCCTTCGTCCGCGACGAAATCCAGCACCTCCGAGCCAAACACCTTGTTGATGGAGCATTCCAGTTGATATTCCGCGATTTGCTTCGCCGATTGGTAGCCCACATCTGCGCTGCTGTAATCGACATCTGCTAATCCGACGTCAAACAAGCCCGCTGTGCGATAGACCATGCTTTCCAGCACGAACGTCCGCGTATTCATCTCCGCCAGCTTTTTGCCGATGAGCGGGAAGGACGAAATCTTTTGCCCGAATTGGGTACGTTCATTGGCGTATTTCGCTGCATATTCAATCGCATCCTTGGAGGAACCGAGACATCCCGCCGCCAATTTGAAGCGTCCGATATTCAGGATGTTAAAGGCGATCAAGTGGCCTTTGCCCACTTCCCACAGCAAGTTTTCAACCGGCACTTTCACGTCTTCCAGGATCAACGGGCATGTGGAGGAACCTTTAATGCCCATCTTCTTCTCCTCTGGACCGATGCTTACCCCTTCCATGCTCCGTTCAACGATAAACGTGCTGAAGTCGGTGCCGTTCACTTTGGCGTATACAATGAAAATATCCGCAAAACCCGCGTTTGTAATAAACTGTTTAGTTCCGTTGAGCACATAATGCGTCCCGTCCTCGGATAACACCGCAGTTGTCTTGGCCCCCAGCGCATCGGAGCCCGAGGAAGGTTCAGTTAGGCAATACGCCGCGAGCAGTTCCCCTGTCGCCAGCTTCGGCAAGTATTTGCGCTTCTGGGCATCGGTTCCGAAGAACACGATGGGCAGCGTCCCAATACCGACATGGGCTCCGGCGGAGAGGGCAAATGAGGAGGCTTTCGTCAGTTTTTCGCTGATTAACGTGGTGCTGACTTTGTCTAGCCCCATGCCGCCGTATGCCTCCGGCACGTCTGCGCCGAGCAGACCGACTTCACCCGCTTTCCGCAGCAGGTTGGCGGTCAGCTCATAATTCAAGTACTCAATCTCTTCGTCCCGCGGAAGGATTTCCGTGCGAACGAATTCCTCCGTCGTCTCGCCGATCATGCGATGCTCCTCGCTAAAATCCTCCGGGGTCACCACCTGACGGTAATCGACATCGGTAATGACAAAGCTGCCGCCTACGATTTTTTCCTTCGTTTCGTTGCTCATACGATCCTCTCCTTCATTCAAATGGATTCAAGGGTTAACTTCAAAAACGCCGGCCGCGCCCATACCGCCGCCAATACACATCGACACGACCCCGTATCTGCCGCCACGACGGCGCAGTTCATGAATCAGGGATATCGACAACTTCGTCCCGGTGCAGCCGAGCGGATGTCCGAGAGCAATGGCGCCGCCATTGACGTTCACTTTGTTCTCATCCAGACCCAGCTCGCGTATCACGTGGACGCATTGCGAGGCGAACGCTTCGTTGATTTCAAACAGATCCACATCGTCCAGCGTGATCCCTGCAGCTGCCAGCGCCTTCGGAATCGCCTTGACGGGTCCTACGCCCATCAATTCCGGCTCCACGCCCGCTACCGCAAACGAACGGAACGTTGCCAACGGTTGAAGCCCTAACGCATCTGCCTTCTCCCGGCTCATGACGACGACTGCGGCTGCCCCGTCGTTCATCGGCGAGGAGTTTCCTGCCGTCACGGTTCCACCTTGCTTGAAGCTGGGTTTCAGCTTCGCTAAAGCTTCAAGGGTCGTGTCGCTGCGGACGCTTTCGTCGGTGTCGAAGACAAAACGCTTCACTTTGACCTTCCCACGCTCATCCAAGCTGCGCAGCTCTGCCTCAAACGGGACGATCTCCTCCTTGAACTTGCCTTCGGCGATCGCTTGAGCAGCTTTCTGATGGGATACATAAGCGAACCGATCTTGATCTTCCCGGGAGATGCCAAAGCGTTCGGCAACGCGTTCCGCCGTATGGCCCATCGCGATGTAGACCTCCGGCATTTCCGCAACGATCCGCGGGTTGGGCGACACCTTGAACCCGGTCATGGGCACATGGCTCATGCTTTCCACGCCGCCGGCGATCAGCACGTCAGCCTGACCTAGCATAATCCGCTCCGCAGCAAAGGCTATCGCCTGCAAACCCGAAGAGCAAAAGCGATTGATGGTGATGGCAGGCACCGTGACCGGGAACCCGGCGTAGAGCGCCATGATCCGCGCAAAATTAAGTCCCTGCTCCCCCTCCGGCATGGCACAGCCGATGATGATGTCCTCGACATCTTCTTTGTTCAGACCAGGTGCGCGCTCAATGGCGGCTTCCAGCACGATTTTACCTAAGTCATCGGCGCGGGTTTGGACCAGGCTGCCTTTCTTGGCTCTGCCCACCGCCGTCCGGGCCATGGATACAATCACAGCTTCCTTCATCTAATTTCATCCTCCCCCTCGTTTAGTTCCGCAGCGGTTTGCCTTTGCTCAGCATGTGCTGCATGCGCTGCTGCGTCTTTGGTTCACCGCATAAGCTCAGGAATGCCTCGCGCTCTAGGTCAAGCATATATTGCTCGGTTACCAGCGTTCCGGCGGGCACGTCGCCTCCAGCAAGCACATGGGCGAGTTTGTTGGCGATCAGCAGATCGTGATCGCTGATATAACCGCCCTCGTACATGCCAAGCGCGCCTAGCTGCAGTACCGCTTTGCCTTCGGAGCCGACAACGCGGAACTTCGTCTCGGGAATGGGCTCATATCCGCTTCCCGCCAGCTTTAATACGGCCTGCTTCGCTTCGTAAATCAAATGGTCGGGATTTAGCACCACCCGGTCGGTAGATTTCATGAGCCCAAGCCGTTTGGCGTCATGACCGCTGCTGGACACTGTGGCAGTCCCTACCGTTTGGAAGTAATGGTTGATGTAGGGCTGTAAATCAGCCTCTGCCAACATCGCCTGTTGGCTGGCCCGTAGCGCCAGCTCCTTACAGCCGCCGCCCGCCGGAATCAGGCCGACGCCCACTTCAACGAGCCCGTAATACGTTTCAGCAGCGGCGATAACCTGATCTGCCGGCATACATGCCTCCACGCCGCCGCCCAGTGTCATGCGGTGCGGTGCCGCTATCACCGGCTTTTCAAACCGTTTCAGCCGGTACATCGTGTTCTGGAATAGACGAATAATGTCATCGATTTCGTCCCATTCCTCGTCCTGCGCTTCCATCAGCAGCAGCATCAGGTTGGCGCCAACGCAGAAGTTACGTCCCTGGTTTGCAATGACCAGCCCTTCAAAGTTAGCCCGCACCTCATCCATGCTCTGCGAGATCATCTGTAAAATATCTGCCCCAATCGCGTTGTTCGGCGAATGGAACTCCAAGCATGCCACGCCGTCGCCAAGATCGATCAGGCTGGCGCCGCTGTTGCTGCGCACCACTCGATTCTGCGCCTTCAAGTCGCGAAGCGAGATCTGTTCCGGCGGCAGCTTGACTGGTGCGTAACCTCGGGCGGCGGCTTGGAAGAGGGAGCCCCCTTCTTTTTTGTAGAACGAAGTGTTGCCCTGTGCGATCCAGTCCTTCACCCAGGCCGGTACCGTCAGCCCTTCCGCCTCCATCTTCTCAACGGTACGCACTAAGCCGATGGCATCCCATGTTTCAAACGGGCCCAACTCCCAGTTAAAGCCCCATTTCATCGCTTCGTCGATATCACGGATGTTATCCGCTATTTCCCCCAGTTTGGCGGCGGAATAGATCAGCACTTGTTTCAGCACATCCCAGGCGAGCTGCGAGTAGCGGTCTTGCGTGCCAAGCAGGGCCTTCGTCTTGGCAGCTGCCCCTTTCGCCAGCTTGGCGGCCTCCAAGGAAGCGGAGTTCACCTTGCGCTGCGGTGCGTACTCCATCGTCTGCAGGTTCAAGGACAGAATTTCGCTGCCCTTCTCCCCTTTGATTTTGCGGTAAAAGCCTTGCCCGCTCTTCTCACCGAGCCAGCCCCGCGATACCATATCCTTCAGGGAAGCTGGAGCAGCAAACACCTGTTTCTCCGCTTCGTCCGAGACGTTCGCATACACGTTGTCGGCCACATGCAGGAAGGTGTCCAAGCCGACCAGATCCAAGGTGCGGAAGGTGGCGCTTTTCGGACGGCCCATGGCAGGTCCCGTCACGGCGTCCACCTCTTCAACGGTGTACCCCTTCTCGGCCATCTCGCGCAGCGTCACGAGCAGGCCATATGTGCCGATGCGGTTAGCGATAAAGTTCGGTGTATCTTTGGCCAGCACGACCGTTTTTCCCAGCTTCTGCTCGCAGAAACGGCTTAAGCTTTGAACCAACTCCGGATCGGTCGTCTGACCCGGAATGATCTCCAGCAGCTTCATATAACGCGGCGGATTAAAGAAATGGGTTCCAAGAAAAGACTTGCGGAATTCCTCGGACCGTCCTTCAACCATCGCGTTGATCGAGATCCCCGACGTATTGGAGCTGACGATGATCCCCGGCTTCCAATGGCGCTCGACCTGAGCGAGCAGTTGCTGCTTAATGGCGAGGTTTTCGACTACGACCTCGATCACCCAATCCACATCCGCAATCTGGTGCAGATGATCCTCCAAATTGCCCGGCGTGATTCGCTCCGCGAAAGCGTTGTCATATAACGGTGCGGGTTTTGTCTTGGAGAGGCCGGCGATCGCCGACATTGCTAAGCGATTGCGTACGGACGGATGGTCAAGCGTCAACCCTGCGGCCATCTCCTCGTCGCTCAATCGCTGCGGAACAATGTCAAGCAACAGGCAGGAGATGCCCGCATTCGCCAGTTGGGCAGCGATGCCGGAGCCCATGATACCGGAGCCGATAACGGCTGCTTTTCGGATCGGTTTGTTCATTTGATCTACCTCCTAGGTCCTTCAAAATTCATTGAGATCATGCGGGGACCGGATCCGCCGCCTGTTCACCAAACACAGATAACGCTAAAATCTCAGCAATGTCCCGCGCCTTCACCTGGCTTTCCACTTCCTTAAGCTTGGTGCCGTCTTCCAGCATCGTCAGGCAATACGGACAAGCGCTGCTGATCATGCTCGGACCCACCTCCAATGCCTGCTCCGTGCGGGCCAAGTTAATTCGTTTGCCGTCGGTTTCCTCCATCCACATCAGCCCGCCGCCTGCTCCGCAGCACATCCCGTTCTCTCGGGACCGGTTCATCTCCACCAGCTCCACCCCGGGCACGGCCCGCAGCACCTCACGCGGCGCATCATAAACCCCGTTATACCGCCCAAGATAACAGGAATCGTGATAAGTCACTCGTTCGTTGACCTGGTGAGTCGGCTTTAATCGTCCTTCGCGGATCAACTGCTCCAGCAACTGTGTATGGTGCAGCACTTCCACTCCCTCCAAGCCAAATTCGGGATATTCGTTTTTCAATGTATTAAAGGTATGCGGGCAAGCCGTAACGATTTTACGTACGC
Organism: Paenibacillus sp. 3LSP; assembly: GCF_032465655.1. Lineage (NCBI taxonomy): Bacteria > Bacillati > Bacillota > Bacilli > Caryophanales > Paenibacillaceae > Paenibacillus > Paenibacillus sp. 3LSP. The sequence goes on from NZ_JAWDJI010000244.1 coordinate 47,083, forward strand.
CGTACCGTTGGAACGTTGCAATGTTTTCATGGCACAGTTGTTGGAACAAGAACTCATTGCCCATTCGGCGCGGCGTATCTCCGGAGTTGCGTTCCTCGTTGCCAAGAATGGCGAAGTTAACGCCCGCTTCGTGGAGCAGCCGGACAAACGCCCGCGTCACTTTACGGCTGCGCAGATCATAAGAACCCATCGAGCCGACGAAATACAGATACTCAAATGACGGATTATCCTTCACTGTTGGCACAGGGATGCCCTCCAGCTCGCCCGTCCAGGCTGCGCGGTCGCTGCGGCTGATGCCCCAAGGATTGCCTTGGCGCTCGATGTTTTGCATCGCCCGTTGGCCTTCTGCAGGTACGCTGCCTTGCATGAGGACCAGGTGACGGCGCAGGTCCACGATTTTGTCAACATGCTCATTCCCCACTGGGCATTGATCCTCGCAGTTCCGGCAGGTCGTGCAGGCCCAAATTTCATCTTCGGTCATGACATCCCCAATCAGCTCAAGCTCGGTGACTGCTTTACCTTGAGCGGCTGGCTGCCAAGCCGCCTTCTGCCAGTCCAGCGTCGGGCGAATGTCGGTGATGCCCGAGGCGCGCCCCCAGTCCGGTGCGGCAGATGCCACGCCTGCCGCCACCGCATGGACGCCGTCCGAGCCAAATACATTCGCCGGTACCCACGGCGATTTGCCCGTAACGGCGGCGCCCTTCTCGGTGAGATGATCGCGCAGCTTCGTGATCAGATGCATCGGCGACAACGTTTTACCGGTGCTCGCCGCCGGGCAGACGCTGGTACAGCGCCCGCATTCCACGCAGGCGTAGAAGTCGAGCATTTGCTTTTGCGTGAAATCCTCGATGCAGCCCACTCCGAAGCTTTCGGCTTCTTCGTCTTCAAGATCCAGGCTCTGCAGCTTGCCATGCGGTTCCCGGCGGCGCAGCCAGATGTTAATAGGTGCAGTGATGAGATGGAAGTGCTTCGATTGAGGGATGTATACGAGAAAAGAAAGCAAGATCAATAAGTGCAGCCACCAGAATACGTAAAATACAGCTTCTGCAACAGCTTCAGGCAACCAAGTGAATACTGCAGCAATGGCTGACGAGACCGGGGCGTAACATGAAAACTCCAGCCCCATCCATACACGTTCGAACCCTAATGACAGCAGAACGGATACCATCAACGCATAGATGAAAATTACAACGATTCCGGGTTTCCAACCCTTTTTGAGTCGCGGCAGCTTTTCAATATAACGGCGATAGGCGGCGTACCCCATCGCAATGAGGATAGCCAGTGCGGTAAACTCCTGGAACCAGCCGAACAGCTCGTAAGCCGGTAGTGGCAGATGCCCGCCGCGCGATACCCCTTTGACGATCAGATCAATCGCTCCAAATTGCAACACGATAAATCCGTAAAACACAACGATGTGCATCAAACCGCTTTTTCGATCCTTGAGCAGCTTCTTCTGCCCAAATACCTGTGACCAGAATTCCCCCTGGTCTCCCCCTCGCCTAGCACGGAAGTTGGTGGGTCGGCCTAGCCGCAGGTAAAGGTAACGACGGAACACGGCCTGATAGAACACATAAATGGCGTATCCCGTAACGGCGGCAAACAGCAGAGCGTTTAGCGTAAGCCAGAACGTAACCATGAGAAGGCGTCCCTCCTTCGAATATTTTCTTATGAGAAAAAGAGATCGCTGGTGGTTCAAGTGCGTCAATGTGTGCGGGAAAAGTTGCTACGTACATGAAGAGAGATTATTGAAATGCTGAGGTTCGTGTGCTTCAGTATTGCGATGTGTTCCTGACACGATGGAAGATGGCTCTCGTACAAGTGAACAGGGGTAAACGGTTACAACATGGAGTGAAATGAAAAATCTTAAGGAACGTCCCTTGACAACCGGTAAGTTTTTCCCCTAAGATTAAGAAAATGAATGACGGTTCATTCAGTTGTTTTAAATTTTAGCATTGAGGTGGCTCGATGACAAGTAGGAAACAGGAAAAATTTGAAATGATCTTGGATGCAGCGGAAAAAGTCATTGCAGAGAACGGGTTCCACGGCTCCCAAGTCTCTAAAATCGCCAAAGAAGCTGGAGTCGCGGACGGCACAATTTATCTATATTTCAAAAATAAAGAAGATATCCTGATCTCCCTCTTCCAGGATCGACTGGGCAAGCTGGTTGAGCTGTTCCATCAGAACATCGCCGAGACGAGCACAGCCGAAGAAGCGTTGCGAAAGGTGTGTGAAATTCACTTCACTCATCTGGAGCAGAACGTAAATTTTGCGTACGTGACGCAAATCGAGCTGCGACAAAGCTCCCTCGAACTGCGCAAGGCGATCGGTCTGGCGGTAAAGCCCTATATCACGCTGATCGAGCATATCTTGAAGAGAGGGATCGAGGAAGGTTCGTTCCGCGACAACCTGGACACCAAGCTATCCCGTCAGCTGATCTTTGGAGCCTTGGACGAAGTCGTAACCTCTTGGCTGATCTCTGGCATGAAGTACTCCCTATCCGCTCAGGTGGAGAACACGGTGGACTTTTTCCTGCGTGCACTTAAGAAGTGAGCCGTTATTTTTGAGCAATACCCCACCTATCCAATCTGCTCTAACGCTTGTGATCAACCTTATTCGCAGCAAAATTAACATCTGCAACATATAACGCTTGACACGAAGCTGATTTGCTCGTTTTTGAGGCAAATCCCCCAAAATCATGCCAATAACGTTACGGGTCAGCGTTAGAATTGAAACTCACTTCATAACAACCCAATAAGTGCGCTGGCAAGCGTTAGCATGTACTTGAGGGGAAACATTCTTGAATTTGAAAGGAGTTGGCCCGCATGCATATCGTTGTCATCCTGAAACAAACCTTCGATACGGAGGAAAAAATCGTCCTCACCGACGGAAAAGTTGTTGAGGACGGCGTCAAGTTCGTCATTAACCCTTACGACGAATATGCGGTTGAGGAAGCGCTGCGTCTGAAGGAAGCCCACGGCGGTACGGTGACGGTCGTGTCGCAAGGCCCGGAAAGAGCGGCCGAAGCGCTGCGCACTGCGCTGGCGATGGGCGCCGATGAAGCCGTGCGAATCGCCACGGAAACGATCGATACGGATGAATATGGCATCTCCCGCCTGCTCGCCGCCTATTTGCAAACACTAAGCTATGACCTCATTTTGGGCGGCAACTTCTCCGTCGACAACGGCGCCGGTCAAGTCGCTGTGCGGCTTGCCAAGCTGCTCTCACTTCCCCACGTCTCATCGATTACGGAGTTGACCGTAGGCGGAGATCGGGCAACTGTCGTACGGGATGCGGAAGGTGACGCAGAAACGCTGGAAGTTGCATTACCCGCAGTATTCACTGCCCAGCAAGGCTTAAACGAACCACGATATCCATCGCTCCCCGGAATTATGAAAGCGAAGAAGAAACCGTTCCGTGAACTGACCCTCTCTGATCTTGGACTCAACGAAACCGACATCGCCCCTAAAACCCAACGGCTTGGCCTCACCCTTCCGCCGGCCCGCCAAGCTGGCAAACTGCTTGCCGGTTCACCTGCCGAACAGGCAGCGGAACTCGTGCGACTGCTGCGCTCTGAAGCAAAAGTCATTTAACCCGAAGGAGGCGTTAATCATGAGCAAAACGTACGTGGTGATCGTCGAAACGAAGGATGGTAAACTTCGTCAAGTCTCTTTGGAAGCGCTTCACGTTGCAAACACGCTGCGTGGCGAAAGCGACCGTCTTACAGCGGTACTGCTGGGTCATCAGCTGGATGATGCTGCTGCCGAGCTGAGCCGCCATGTGGAGGGCCAAGTGCTCATCCTGGATCATGCCGAACTCCATGCCTATCAGCCGGAGTTGGCCTTTGAAGCAGTGCTGCAAGCCCTAGCTGTACTGCCGGAAGAACCGAGACTGATCCTGCTTGGTCATACCGCCATCGGCCGCGATCTCTCACCTCAATTGGCGGCCCAGCTAAATTGCGGCCAAATTTCTGACGCGACCGCTCTCACCAAGAACGGCGACAGGGCTGTGTTCACGCGTCCCCTTTATGCCGGGAAAGCCTTCGAGCAAAAAGAACTGACAGATGGCACGGGTATCGTGACCATTCGGCCCAACAACTTCTCCCCTGCAGCCCCTGCCTCTGCCCCAGGGACGCTCGTACCGCTGGAGTTTACTCCGCCTGCAACCCTGCGCACGATCCTCAAGGATGTGGTGCGAAAAGTATCCGGCAAGGTCGATCTCACCGAAGCGAAGATCGTCGTATCCGGAGGACGCGGCGTGAAAAGCGCCGACGGCTTTAAAGTGCTGGAGGAACTCGCAGACACCCTCGGCGGCGCTGTCGGTGCTTCGCGCGGCGCATGTGATGCCGGCTACTGCGACTATGCGCTGCAAATCGGCCAAACGGGGAAAGTCGTCACACCAGAGATTTACATCGCCTGTGGGATCAGCGGTGCAATTCAGCATCTGGCTGGCATGAGCCAGTCGCGAGTGATCATTGCCATTAACAAAGACCCGGAAGCACCGATTTTCAAGGTAGCTGACTATGGCATCGTCGGCGATCTATTCGAAATCGTTCCACTGCTAACCGAGCAATTCAAAGAAGTTCTCGCTGAACGGACCTCTTGATAAACCAAATGCCTGCATCTCATGATGCAGGCATTTTCCTTGTCAGGTTGTGATCAATAAAACATATTCAAGATCGACCGCAGCACCTTCCCCATACCGCTCGCTTGTTTCCGCTTCTTGACCGGTCGCTTGGGCAGGGTCATCCCCTCCAAGCCGTTAGGGGTGCCCGGTCTTCTCAACGACTGATGGAACTCTTTAATCTCCCGCTCTCTTACATAAAAATCCAGATAATTCATGGGATAACCTCCTTGCTTCCAGGGTGGCCATGACCGACCCTTTTGTTATTTCCATTATCTTCTTCAAAAGCAGGAAGAAAAAGAGTATACTATTTCAAAGTCATTTCCCCTTTTGCCGTTTGCAAGGAGGACGGGGGGGTATGGAGGTGTGTATGGTCGTGTTAACCGCAGAACGTTATTTAGCGTTGCTGAATCATTATGCGGAGGGAATCGGCGATTCGGCAGAGCCTCGCGAAGTTGAGGTCGCGCTGGAGGATTTAACGAAGTTGTTTCACTGTACGGAGCGGAACGCTAAGCTGGTCATTCGTAAGCTGCAGGAGGAAGGTCTGATCGACTGGTCGCCGGGTCGAGGTCGCGGGCACCGCTCCCGTCTGGTGTTTCGGGTGAATCGGGAAAATTTCCTTATCGATCTGGCCCAAAGGCTGGCGGAAAAAGGGGAATACCGCTTGGCCTTCGAATTCCTTCATCAGCACGAAGGCGATATCCATGCGCGAGAGCGGTTTATTCAGTGGCTAAATGACCAGTTCGGCGCGGAACGACAGCTCGCCGCAGGCCAAAGCTGCCGTGACATCTTTCGACTGCCGGTATATAAAGCTCCGTTTACGCTGGATCCGGCCAAGCTGATTTACGACTTGGATTCCCACCTCGTTCGGCAAATCTTCGATCGGCTGGTGCAATACGACCAGACGATCGGTCAAGTGACCGGCATGATCGCCCATCACTGGGATCATGATGAGACTGGGACGGTATGGACGTTCCATTTGCGCAAAGGCGTGCGTTTTCATCATGGAAAAGAGCTCACCGCCGAGGACGTCGTTTTCACCTTTTCTCGGCTGAGGGAAGTCTCAACCAACCGCTGGCTGGTATCCAGCATTGATCAGATCGAAGCCTTGGATACGCGAACGGTTCTGTTTCGGCTGCATCAACCGAACTGGCTGCTCCCTCGCCTGTTTTGCTCCTCGTGCGCTTCGATACTACCTGCCGATTTACTCGGTAAGGACGAGACGGCGTTTTGGCAGTTTCCAAGCGGTACCGGCCCGTTCCGACTCACGCATTGGAGCTTGAACCGGATGGAGCTTGAGGTCCATGCGGGATATTTTCTCGGGCGGCCTTATTTGGACGGCGTCACCCTGGTCTTTCTGCCCGACGATATTCCGAATTCCTCCAAGTTGAGATGGGAGCAGCTAATCGTCAACGATTCACGGGTTCCCACCAAAGCCGGGGACGATTGGAATCGAATCCAGACCTTAAGACGGGGCTGCAGCCTAATTTCTTGGAATCGCAACCGACTGGGGCCGCAACAATCGCTGGCGTTTCGGCAGGCGATTAACCTGGCGATTGACCGCCCCGGGCTGATCCAAGCTACGGGCAAATCCGGTTATCCGGCACGTAGCTTCCAACCCACCGAAGACACCATCCTGGGGGTTCATCGGCACGATCCGGCCGCCGCAAGACAGCTGCTGGAGGCGCACGGTTATAATGGTGTGCCGATCCGCCTGGCAGCCCATCATCTCGATCGAGAAGAAGCTGAATGGATTCAAGCCCAATGCGAAACGATCGGAATTCCGGTTGAGATTGTGAAATATGAAAAAGGCGATATGGCAAGAACGGCTGCCCTTGAAGCCGATGCCGTCCTCTTATGCCTCGTCTTCGCTGAGGATGAAGTGTGCGAGTTGGAAAGCTTCTTGCAGGAAGACAGCTACATCCGTTTGCATATGCCGCCGGAATTAAGCCGTTGGGTGTTCAGCATGGTGGATGAAGTGTTTGCGTCCAGAAGTCCTGAGAAACGGCGGGTGTTGCTGCAGCAAATCGAATATCGCCTGCAAGATGAAGCGCAGGTCACTTTTCTGGTGCACAGCATGTTGAACACGTATGTCCACCCTTCCATTCGCGGTGTTGCGATCAACAATCTTGGCTGGATGGACTTTAAAGACATCTGGTTGACCTCTGCTTCCTCAGCGGGATGAATTGCCTAAGAAAAAAGCGTCTGGCCTTTGAGCCAAACGCTTTTTTGGATTAATTGAACACCTTCATTCGGTTGTCAATCGGCGCAAACTCTTTGTCGCCTGCCGGAGCCTCGATCTTGCCAAACGGCATTTGTGCAATCAGCCTCCAGCTTTCCGGTACGCCCCATTCCTTCCGCACTTCCTCATCGATTAAAGGATTGTAATGCTGGAGCGACGCGCCGACGCCTTCATCCGACAAGGCTGTCCAAACAACATATTGCAGCATGCCGTTGGATTGCTCTGACCACACCGGGAAGTTCTCAGCGTATAAGGCAAATTGCTTTTGCAGCCCTTCAATCACCGTCTGGTCCTCAAAGAACAATACGGTACCGCGGCCGCTCCGGAAGGAAGCCATCTTCTCTTCCGTTGGGCCAAAGTTGTCCGCCGGAACTATTTCGCGCAATGTTGCCTTGGTAATGTCCCAAAGCTTCTCGTGCTGCGCATTAAACAATACAACCACTCTAGCACTTTGCGAGTTAAATGAAGATGGCGTGTAGAGCACCGCGTTGCTTACAATCTCCTTTACCCGCTCTTCAGTAATGGGAATGTCCTTCCCGATGGCATAAATGCTTCGTCTCTTTTTGACGGCGTGCCAAAAATCGCCCATTCGTTCAGTTTCACTCCGTTTCTGCCTGGATTGATGTCAATGGAACCTTCCTTAATATATCCCAATCGACATCAATCCAACCGATCCTGAAGCTAGTTCCACCTACTCACTGATGAGCTTTAACCCCATTGCAGCCCCTAAAATAAAGGCAATAAACAGCAATCGCCGCCACTCGCGAGATTCACCATAAAGCAGCATCCCCGCGATAGCACTTCCCGCCGTACCGATACCTGTCCATACCGCATAGGCCGTCCCCATGGAAATGGTTCGCATCGCCAAGGTCAGAAACAGGAAGCTAAGCAAAAAACCGCCGGCCATCCAGACATACGCCCCTAGGCTCTTACGAGTGTTGATTTTGTTGATCCCAATCACGCCCAGCACCTCGCCAAATCCAGCGAGCACCAGCAGAATCCAATCCATCGCTTACGCTCCTCCTTCCGTCTGCTTCTCCCCATCGGTCACCAGCTTCAAGCCGATGACACCAACCATTAACAGCAAAATGAGCAGCAGCTTGGCCCAACGAAACGGTTCCCCAAACAACGCCATCTCCGCAATCACCGTCCCTGCCGTACCGATCCCCGTAAACACGGCATAGACCGTGCCAATCGGAAGCCGTCGTCCGGATAAGATCAACAAATACATGCTCATCCCGATACAGATTGCCGTCCCTACCCAGCTGAGCGCATCCCCGGCATGCTTCAGGCCGATGACCCAACCGATCTCAAATAAGCCGGCAACGCCGACCAAGCCCCAATCGCGTTTCATGCGTATGCCCCTCTCCTTTATACAAAAAATAAAACCCGAAAGATATCACCTTGCGATATCTCCCGGGCTTTTGTCCCTCCGTGTCCACGGCCTATGAAGCGCCGCGCGTTCCCTCTTGGACCAGTCCGGCCGGCAGATCCGCCGCGGAACCCTAGGGAACAATTCGTTAGCTATCTTAACCGATTCCTGCTTCAGGGTCAAGAAGTATGGATCGGATAACAGTATCAAAAACTATACTATAGAACAATTTAGTACGTACTTGTAAGTTATAATCCGATTGTCTAACATGGAAATGACATAGGTTTATTCTATTAACCCCCAATCCAAAAGGAGGAGTGGTCGAGATGAACGCCCAACTATTTAGCCCATATACGATCAAACAGGTTACGTTCAAAAACCGGATCGTCATGGCTCCCATGTGCCAATATTCTGCCCACGATCAGGACGGAAAAATCCAGGATTGGCACCGAGTTCACTACGCATCCCGTGCCGTCGGCGGCGTTGGCTTGATCATTATTGAAGCGACAGCCGTTCTGCCGGAAGGACGGATTTCGTATCGAGATCTTGGCATCTGGAGCGATGAACATGTATCCGGGTTAAAGGAGCTGGTTGATCTAGTGCACCGCAATGGTGCGAAAATCGGGATTCAGCTCGCCCATGCTGGGCGGAAAGCGGAGCTTGAGGAAACGATCATCGCTCCGTCGGCGATTCCGTTTCCAGACAAAAAAACGCCAAAAGCTGCTGAATCCGGGGATATTCGCAGGATTGTAGAAGGCTTCCGAGATGGGGCACGTCGCGCGAAGGAAGCCGGTTTTGACGTGATTGAGATCCATGCAGCCCATGGGTATTTGCTGAATGAATTCCTTTCGCCGGTGACCAACCATCGGGAAGATGAGTACGGCGGAAACGCCGATAACCGTTACCGGTTGCTGGGCGAAGTGATCGAGGCGGTCAATTCGGTTTGGTCCGGTCCGCTGTTTGTTCGGGTCTCGGCGAATGAATACGATCCGCAAGGTAATTCGCTGGAACAATATATCGATTATGCCCGCCGAATGAAAGCGCAGGGCGTGGATTTGATTGATTGCAGCTCTGGCGGATTGGTCCCGGCACAAATTCAAGCGTTTCCGGGCTATCAAGTGAACCTGGCGGAACAAATCCGCCGTCAAGCTGAGGTGGCCACGGGTGCGGTTGGCATGATCACCGATCCCTCCCATGCCGAAGAAGTACTTTGCAACGGGCGAGCTGATCTGGTGTTCTTAGGCCGCGAACTGCTGCGCCACCCATATTGGGCATATGATGCTGCTAAAGCTCTGAACACAACCTTAGAGCGCCCGGTTCAATACCAAAGAGCCTAAAACGGACATGTGTTGCAGACCCGTTTTCGTGATTAGCGAAGGCGGGTTTTTTTGCTTAGGTCAGTGCTCTTCACACTTGGCGCAGTCGGGTTTGGTGATGACGAATAACCTGACTTGGTTTTCCTGCAGCAGCGTTTTATAATTTGAAGAGTGAATTTGTCCACGGACTAAGGAGTTGTTCTTATCGATGCTAAATCGTTCACATTCCAAAATTCTGATCATGACGGCGGTGGATGCCGAACAGCAAGCCGTCCTGCGCGGACTCGATGGCTATGAAGGCGCTGATGTGCAGCTGGCTGGTGTTGGTCCGGCATCAGCGGCTGCTTCGACAGCTACCGCTGATCGAAACGCTTCCGCGCAGCGGACGTCCGCCACGAATCATTAATTTCTCCATAAGTCCAGGATCCCCCTACGTATTTGCGTCGGTACACAAGCCCATGATTTTTAGCGGCAGAAATGGAAAGACACCGTCTAGGCGGTGTGCTCTCCAAGTCACCTTATTCAGCTGAACGGTCCAATCCCTTGTCCGTCCTAAAGTTTGCGCCGCAACCCGCCTAAGACAGGAGTACGGCGCACACGCTTGATGTTGATTCTTAAGCTTTGTTGTTGGAGCCGAATTCACGGATTTTCCCAACAACCGTAGCTTTGATCGCGTCACGGCCAGGAACGATGTATTTACGAGGATCGTATACATCTGGTTTCGCAGCCAGTACTTCGCGAACAGCCTTCGTAAACGCGATTTGGTTCTCCGTGTTCACATTGATTTTGGAAGTACCGAGCGAGATCGCTTTAGCGATATCATGCGTTGGAATGCCTGTCCCACCGTGAAGAACGAGCGGGATTTTAACAGCATCGCGGATTTCTTCCATTTCTTTAAAGCCCAGGTTAGGTTCACCTTTGTAAGGACCATGAACGGAACCCAACGCAGGAGCCAGCGTATCGATGCCAGTTTCGTTAACGATACGGACGCACTCGTCCAGTTTAGCGTATTGAATACCGCCAACAACGTCATCTTCTTGACCGCCGACAGTACCTACTTCAGCTTCAACCGAAACGCCTTTGGCATGTGCGTATTCAACCACTTTCTTCGTCATGGCAATGTTCTCATCAATTGGATGATGGGAGCCGTCGATCATAACGGAAGTAAAGCCAGCGTCAATCGCCTCTTTACATTTATCAAAGCTCGAACCATGGTCGAGGTGAATCGCAACAGGTACAGTGATTTTCATGTCATGCAGCAAGCCTTCCACCATTTTAACAACGGTGTAGAAACCGCCCATGTGACGTGCAGCACCTTCGGAAACGCCCAGAATAACCGGGGATTTCTCTTCTTCTGCTGCAGCAAGAATGGCTTGGGTCCATTCCAGGTTATTGATGTTGTACTGGCCTACGGCATATTTGCCGGCAAGCGCTTTGTTCAACATATCTGTCATCGATACTAATGGCATGGGTTTCAATCCTCCTAAGGATGTGGGATATTATCTTTTTAGCCGACATTCACACACTTTTTTATTATACCACAACCTTGCAAAAATACTATTCATGCTTTCCTTTCATTTGTGAACGCCTTGTGTTGTACTGACGAAAACCCCGTTTTTGCAAAATTCCCATATAAAGAAAAAAGAGCTTCTCCCCTGGCTAACCCAGTTGGAGAAGCTCCTGTAATCCTGAATCATCGTACGATCTTACGGATTGATGAATTGCATCGCCTGCAACATCCGCTTCAGCAGGGCAGCGCTTTGTGCGCGGGTCGCATGTTCCCGGGGACCAAATGTCGTCTCACTCAAACCGTGGATGATGGAGGCTCCCGTCAGTCCATCTACCGCTGCGTCCGCCCATGGCGCGATGTCTGCTGCGTCGTCGAACGTTTTCGACGTCCCGTTGGCAGTAGGCGCAGATCCCGCGTACTCCATCGCCCTGACGAGCATGACCGCCATCTGTTCACGGGTTATGAGTTGCGCCGGACGGAACGTCCCGTCCTCGAAGCCGTCAATCAGCTGCGCCTCATTTGCCGCCCGGACAGCTCCTTCATACCATGCACCCGGCGTCACGTCCCGGAAAGGCGTCGCTCCGTTCGGTTCATCGTCCAGCCCTAGGGCCCGCACGAGCATGGCGGCAAATTCAGCACGGCTGATGTTATCGTCCGGTACAAACCGGTCCCGACCTCTTCCTTCAACCAGCAGCTTGTTCGCCATCAGGACGATATCCTCTTTCGCCCAATGCCCATTCACATCCGCAAACGATTGATCCGATGCGATCACCGTATACGCACCGTCGTAAGGCGAACGGATCGTCACTAGACCGTCGTTGCTGAAAACGGAAGGGGCGAACCGAAGGTGCCCGTGATTGTCGATGCGTACAGCCGTCGCTTGATCCGGATTGGCAGGTTCGGGCAGAACGGCCGTCAAGGTTGCGTATGTTCGGCCCCAATCCACACTGCTGCCGTCATGGTCCTCCAGCGAATAAACGACCGGTTGAGGGAGCAGCTGCTCCCCACCGACACTAGCAATTGCTCCGTTCGCGGTATCACTGAGGGAACCGACTGCCGCAGCGATCCCAAAGGTTACGGTTGCCTCCTTTGGAACGCCCTGCAGGACGTGGAGCGGAAGGCGCAGCCTATTTCCATCGACGCTCCATTCCAACCAAGCGTCCTGTTGAAGCTCTACCGCATGCAGCAGCGGGGCGGCCGGAAGGTCCATTTTGACCGCCTCTCCAATGTCTTGTGCTTCGATCCGAATATAGTCCGGCTGAACTGTCAACGCTTCGGACAATTGCCCCGCCGTCGGGAAAATCCGAGTTATACGTTGCCCGTCGGACGATTCATACGATGCGTCGACCCGTTTGACCTCGCCGTTGATTTTGATGATCACCTGATGAAGCGCCGCAGACCCGCCTCCCGTTTCCGAGTTCCATGAATTTCCGGAACCCCCAGAACCATTAGAACCACCAGAGCCGCCGGATCCAGCAGGAGCGGTGACCGTCACCGTGCGTGTCACTTCCGAGGCGGCGTTGCCGGACGGATCCGCCACATTGTAACGGAGCGTATACTCGCCCGCCCTGTTTGTATCTACGGCTCCGCTTACGACAATAAGATGGGTGACGTCGCCGTAATAGGCATCGGTCGCTTGTGCTCCGGGATCGGTAAACACTGCGCCAAACGGTACGCTCATCACGGGATCGCCGACCAATGTGAGAACTGGAGGCTGCGTATCCTTCACATAGACCGTACGCGTCACAGTCACAGCCGCATTGCCTTCGGTATCGGAAACGTCATAGGCAAGCGTATAAGTGCCAAGGGTCGAGGTATCCACTGTTCCCGTTACCACGATCGATGCGGTGAGGTCACCGTCCTGCAGATCCTGCGCCGTTGCTCCGGGATCGATAAACAGGCTGTTCGCTTCCACCGTCATCGGATTCGGTCCGTTCAAATAAATCGTCGGCTCCCCTCCGTCGTACACGTACACATCGCGGGTGACTGTCGCGGTATTCCCTGCACGGTCCGTGACCGTATATTGGACCGGATAATGACCGAGTTGCGTCGTGTCCACGACGCCTGTAATCACGATTTCGGAAATCTCGCCATCGATCGCATCGGTTGCCACCGCCCCCGGTTCCACATACGACTCGCCTTGCGGGATGTTCATCGGATTGCTGCCGTTCAGCGTAAGTATCGGCGCCGTGTTGTCCAGTCGAAACACGTTCGATACGGCGTCAGCGACATTCCCAGCTAGATCTTGCGCGCGGACATGCAAGTACCAGTCGCCGTCTCCGCTTGTCTTCTGCAACATATCGCCGCTCGCAAAAGCAGTCCAGCCGCTCGCGGGAACAGCCGTGCTTTGCGTCCAGGCGTATTGCAGGGAGTCGGCGTCAACACCACTCCCCGAATCATTCACAGTCACGATGCTTTCCGCCGTTTTCGCAGGCTCCAGATTGCCGTTCTCGACGAACTGAACGTCGGGAGGCGCAGCGTCTCTCTGCACGGTGATCGTATACGTACGAGGCGGCTTCAAATACGGTTCCACCCGAATCGGGATGACTGTCGTCGCTCCCGAGATGTTGACCGTCGCTGTGCTGCCGCTGGCTACCGGCTTGTTGTCGACATATAGCTGGGCGTAAGTCGAGTCGGCGAGCGTTGCCTTGATATGCACGCTCGAAACCAACAGGTCGTCGAAGGTATAATCGGTGACCGAAGGAGAGAACGCGGGGTCGATATCGCCTTCCTGCACCGTCAGGTCGCTCAGAAGGTCATTGCCCGGCACGTCCGTTTGACCATAATCTTTGTCATCTCCCGAGTCGATCCCCCAGGCGATGACGGTGCCGTCTGACTTCAGCGCCAACGAAACGGTTCCGCCCCCGAGATTGCCACCACATCAGAGAGTCCGGCCGGCACGTTCGTTTGATTATAAATATCACTTCCCCAGGTAACGACAGTGCCGTCTGACTTCAGCGCCAGCGAGTGAACCACCCCCGCTGCGATCTCGATTCCCTTGACAGGCATCGCAGTCCCTGCAGGCACGTTCGTCTGACCATAGTTATTATATCCCCAAGCGACGATGGATCCATCTGACTTTACAGCCAATGAATACCGATATCCCGCGGCGATTGCCGCCACCCCGTCAAGTCCGGCCGGCACGTTCGATTGACCATACTCATTCTCTCCCCAGGCAACGACGGTTCCGTCCGACTTTAAAGCCAGCGAATGATATCCGCCCGCCGCGATTGCCACTACCCCGTCAAGCCCAGCCGGCACGTTCGTCTGACCATAGTTATTGCGCCCCCAAGCGACGATGGATCCATCCGACTTTAAAGCCAGTGAATGATATCCACCCGCCGCGATTGCCACAACCCTGTCAAGCCCGGCCGGCACATTCAATTGACCAAGGGCATTCGATCCCCAGACAACGACAGTGCCATTCGCTCTAAGCGCCAGCGAATGATCCACTCCTCCCGAGACTTTCACATACCGGCTTCCCTTGCCCGCTTGCGCCGCATGCGCCGACCCGGCACCGTATGGAACCGCCACAATCAGCAACAACACGAAAGTCAGAGTAATAGAAATGAGCTTTCGACTTTTAACATGAAATCGGAATGTGGATAACTCAGGCCTGTGGATAACCCGCCATCGCACT